>JBAQHC010000564.1:0-7198 GCA_049288095.1 Alphaproteobacteria bacterium
CGATTGCACCGAGCACACGTCCGCCGGCCTCGTTGAGCGGCCGATCTTCGGTGCCAAGAAAGAAGTCTTGAAGCCCGGCCAGCGGCTTGTCGGCTACAACATTTGGCGCGTGGTCTCCGAACCGCCGCACGATCAGCCCCTGGCGGTTTGCAATGGCCAAACGGTGGCGCGCTCGGATCTCGTCTATGCCGACGGCGTCTACGATTACGGCGCAAAGCCCTGGATGACCTCGGAAGCATTCTTGGTGAAACACAATCCGCGCCATCGCTGGATCTATTTCAGTGACATGCGGCCTGATGAGGCGCTGATATTTCGCACCTTTGCGTCGAGCGACGGCGCCATCGGCATTCCGCACGTTGCTTTCGAAGACCCCACTTGCCCGGCAAGCGCGACGGGACGCATCAGCGTCGAAGCGCATGTCTACGCCATTTTTGACGAGTGAGAACCGATATGTCCCTCCAAACCGCTGAGAAGAGCAATCGCGACAAGCTGCCTTATGTCGACACCTGGATGAACTTTGCCGGCGACATTAAAGGCCGGGCGCGCGTCGATGTCGGGGACTGGTCGCAAACCAATCTTGTGCTCGACAAACGCGATGTGCGCATCTTCGATGCCCGCCCGATCCAGGGCGAGCTTTCATTCAATCGTGAGGGGTTCAGGCTCCTCGATCACGACCCGGGCGTTGATCTTTCCGGCGATCTCGCGCCGGTTGCCGAGGCCTATCTTGCAAGCGTCGGCGGTCTTTTGAAGCGCCTATCGGGCGCGGACATGGTGCTGGCGCAGGGCACCGGCCTCCTCAAGCGCTATGCCGAGCGCGCGAATATCAAAGGCGCCATCGGCCCGTCGCGCTGGGTTCATGCCGACTATACTGAGAAATGGGCGCATGTCTGGGTCGATTGGATCGAGGGCTGGCAGAACCAGAAGCTGAAGCAGTACCCACGGTTTGCCGTCTACCAGACCTGGCGCTGCATCTCGAAGCCGCCGCAGGACAACATCTTCGTCCTTTGCGATGCCTCGACCATCAATGGCAAAGACCTTATCGTGTTCGATGCCTGCATGCGCAAGCCGTATGACGCGCCGGGCAATCAATTCGAATCGCAGCTCTGCAAATATGATCCCCATCACCGCTGGTATTACTTCTCGAATCTGAAGCCGGACGAGCTGATCATCTGGCAGGCATTTGACAGCAAGTCGGGCTGCACTCATCAGCCGCTGCACAATTCGGCCGACGTGTCCGGCCTTGACGATACGGAGCCGCGCTGCTCGATCGAGGCGCGCTTCTTCGCGTTCTGGAACAAAGCGTAGGAGAACGCGGCCTCATTTGGGGCTTGATCGAGAGGCGTCCGCGCCCTAACCTGCCGAAATCGCCAGCCCCCAAAGGGCTGGCGATTTGCTTTGGCGCACGCCGCTTGCTGCCGGCGCCACCTGACTTCAACCACCCGCATTGCTCACTTTCCTCGCCGATTCTCGTTCAGAGCGGCGGAACGGGCATGCGCGCACTTAGACGGCCCGGGCCATGGATTCCTCCTTGCTTCGCGCGAACTGCGCGCGCTGCGCTGCGCTCTGTTGCGTCGCGCTTGCCTTTGACCGGTCTGAGCACTTTGCACTCGACAAAGCTGCTGGTGAACCATGCCCGCATTTAGCTGGCGAAGGGCGCTGCGCCGTCTATGCCGCGCGCGGGGAGCGAGGTTTCGGCGGATGCATCACATATGATTGCCTCGGTGCTGGCCAACGTGTGGTTCAAGAGGTGTTTGCTGGCCGCTCCTGGCGCGACGACCCCACGCTTGCCGCGCCGATGTTTGAAGCGTTCGCCGCCATGCGGCGCGTGCATGAGTTACTGCAACTTTTGGAAACGGCGGGACGGCTGGAGCTTACGGCGGCGCAGGAGGCCGCGCGCAATCAGCTGCTCGGCGCGCTCGATCCGGCGGAAGGCTGGTCGCACGCAAAACTCCGTGCTTTCTGCGAAGGGACGCTGCCTGCGCAGGTGAGGTCTTTCATTGAGAGCCTCAAAGACAAATATTTGGGACCAGCTAAAACGGCTCGGATGCTGCTACGGGATCCGCGGCCCCAAGCGGCCAAACAACGGTGAAGCGTTCGAACACGGTTTCGATTGCCTCATGCATCTCAAATCCCTCGCGCTCGGCCTGGTTCGATCCGCGAATGCGCGCCAATAGGCTTCGGTCGCTGGCGTCTTGGTCATTGGATCAGGCGAGCTTGAGCCCGCAATGCTTGGCGAAATGCTTGAAGTCGCCGTCGCGCGTGATGAGAGCGACATCGTGATCGATGCAGGATTGCGCGATCAGCGTGTCAGCCACGTTTGCCTTCAGCCCGCGCGATTTGAGCTTACTTCGAGTGGTGCCCGCCCGCTGCCAATAACCGTCGGTGATTGCGAGCAGCTCCAGATCGTCGAGCTTGGGCGCCAACAAGGCCGCCACTTTTGTATCGGTGAGGATCTCGGTCAAAACCACCGGCGGGAGGCGCAGGCCGCCTTGGGCCATCTCGCTTGCCAGCAGATCGACGTCGCGACCGGCTTCGCCGAAAAGAAGAGCCGATAGCGTGCTTGCATCGGCCGCGATCACTCGCGGTCCTCTTTCATCTCCTGCCAGGTCATCGAGAATTTGACCTTGCCCCGCAGGGCGAGAAGTTCCTTTTGAGCTCGCATGGAGGCCAGCTTCTTCAGGCCTTCTCGCACCGTCTCGCTGATGCCCTTGCCGGTCTCGGCCTGGGCCATGTCGAGCAGCTCGGCCGGCACCTCTACGGTGATCTTCCGCAAGTCTGCCATGCGAGACGATGTGCCAGCTCCAGACCCGTATGTCAAGCTGGTCCTCAAGCTGGGCAAGCCCGCTGGGAGCTGGGCCATAGCCTCAGCGGCGTTCGGAGCGCTCGTGGATGAAATCCATAAGCGCGAGCAAGACTCCAGAGACGACGAAAGTTAGATGAAGGCCGATGAGCCAAGGCAGATCGGCGCGTGGCGTTGCATCGATCGACATGAAGACTTTCAAGAGTTGAATGCCGGAGATCGCGACGATCGAGGCGATGAGCTTCAGCTTCATGCCGGAGAAATCGATCGTGCCCATCCAATCGGGCCGGTCCGGATGCTCGCCGACATGCATGCGCGAAACGAAATTCTCGTAGCCGGCGAAGATCACCATTAGGAGGAGATTCGCGGCGAGCGAGAGGTCGATCAGCGTCAGCACCCAAAGGATGACCTCGGTCTCTTTGAGCGCGAGAAAATGCGGGACCGGCTCGACGAGCTGCTGAACGAATTTGACCATGAGGCCCGCGAGCGCCACCACGAGCCCGACATAGAATGGCGCCATCAGCCATCGGCTCGCGAACAAGCCGCGCTCAAGCGCGCCTTCCACCGGATTGACCGTAGATTTGCTGGAGGTCATTGGCTTGGCCCGCATCGGGCTCATCCTTCGACAAGCTCAGGATGAGGGTGTTATTTCAACACTCTCCTCATGGTGAGCCTGTCGAACCATGAGGTGAGAGGCTTAGTGCTTGATGAGCTTTTCGGCCACTTTGAACGGCGCTTCGGTTTTTGCCTTGACCTCATCGAGCGAAACACCCGGCGCAAGCTCAGTGAGCTTGAGGCCGTGCTTCTTGTCGACATCGATGACGCAAAGATCGGTGATGATTTGATCGACGACGCGCACGCCGGTGAGCGGCAATTCGCAGGTGATCATGATCTTCGGCGTGCCGTCCTTCGCGGCATGTTCCATCACCGCAATCACGCGCTTGACGCCGGCGACGAGATCCATCGCGCCGCCCATGCCTTTGACCATCTTGCCCGGGATCATCCAGTTGGCGATGTCGCCGAATTCGGAAACCTGCATGGCGCCGAGGATGGCGAGATTGATGTGGCCGCCGCGGATCATCGCGAAGCTGTCGGCCGAGGAGAAGAAGCTGGTCTGCGGCAGCGCCGTCACGGTCTGCTTGCCGGCATTGATGAGATCGGGGTCGACCTCGTTGTCGTAGGGGAAGGGGCCGATACCGAGCATGCCGTTCTCGCTTTGCAGCGTGACGTTCACACCCTTCGGCACATAGTTGGAGACGAGCGTCGGGATGCCGATGCCGAGATTGACGTAGTAGCCGTCTTTCAGCTCTTGCGCGGCGCGCGCCGCCATTTGATCGCGTGTCCAGGGCATCACTGTTCTCCTGACCCTCTGCCCCTCATCCTTCGACAAGCTCAGGATGAGGATTCAAAAAACAAACCTCATGGTGAGCTTGTCGAACCATGAGGGACCGAAACTACGCGCTCTTACGCACGGTGCGCTGCTCGATGCGCTTTTCGAGATTTCTTGCTTGGAACAGCCGGTTGACGAAAATGCCGGGCGTGTGGATTTGATCGCCATCGAGTGAGCCGACCGGCACGATGTCCTCCACCTCGGCGATCGTCACCTTGCCGGCGGTTGCCATCATCGGATTGAAGTTTCGCGCCGTCTTCCGGTAGACGAGATTGCCTTCGGTGTCGGCTTTCCACGCTTTGACGATCGAAAGGTCGGAAACGAGGCCGGTCTCCAGAACATAAGTCTCGCCGTTGAACTGCTTCAGCTCCTTGCCTTCGGCGATCACAGTGCCGACGCCGGTCTTGGTGTAAAAGCCGGGGATGCCGGCGCCGCCGGCTCTGATGCGCTCGGCCAGCGTGCCTTGCGGATTGAACTCCAATTCCAACTCCCCGGACAGGAACTGCTTCTCAAAAGTTTTGTTCTCGCCGACATAGGAGGAGATCATCTTTTTGATCTGGCGGGTTTGCAGGAGAATGCCGAGCCCGAAATCGTCGACCCCGCAATTGTTGGAGACGACCGTGAGGCCCTTGGCACCCGAATCGCGGATCGCCGCGATGAGGTTCTCCGGGATACCGCAAAGGCCGAAACCCCCGGCCATGATCATGATGTTATCGCGGATGACCCCTTCGAGGGCCGCTTTGGCGTTTGGGTAGACCTTTTGCATGCCTGCTCCCTAGCGTTTCCGGGCGCCAGTGATTCCAGCACGGATGGCTTTGGGCAAGTGTCTCTTCCGCTTGCGCGCCAGCTCCTGGAATTAGCGCTTCATTCATTTGACAAGAATAGTCTTCGGCTAAATGACACAAAGAGGAGGCTCGTTGTGCGCACAATAATCCGTTTCTCTGTTAGCAGTGAGGCAAATAGTGCTTTGAGAAACAAGCTTGCAGGAAAACTAGAGACGGCAGGGTTTAATCTTGGCACTAATACGGCGACCTGGGAATCTTCAAGCATGAACGAATCTAGTCTGTCCTCGCTCGTTTCTGATTTCTGGAATACTGCAGCAACGCACGCAGGGCCTGGCACAATTGATCACTTTTGGATGTACTCCGATGCCTGAGGTGACACGCTGCCTCAAGGCAAGATGACAGAGGCACCCGTGGTCTTGCGGCTTTCGAGGTCGCGATGGCACTGGATCGCGTCGGCGAGCTTATAGCGCTGATGGATCTCGATCTTCACCCAGCCGCGCGAAACCGCATCGAAGAGGTCCGCCGCAGCCTCCTCCAATTCCTCCGTGGTCGTCGCATAGTCATTGGCGGTCGGGCGCGTCACATAGAGCGAGCCCTTTTGCGTGAGGATCGAGAGGTCGACCCCGGTGACCGGCCCCGAGGCATTGCCGAAGCTCACCATCAGGCCGCGCCGCTGCAGGCTGTCGAGCGAGGAAACAAACGTGTCCTTGCCGACCGAGTCGTAAACCACGGGCACGCCCTTGCCGCCGGTTAGCTCGCGCACGCGCTTGGCGACATCTTCTTTGCGGTAAAGGATGATGTGCTCGGCCCCATGAGCGCGCGCGAGCTGCGCCTTGGCTTCGGAGCCCACCGTGCCGATGACGGTGACGCCGAGCGCGCGGAGCCACTGGCAAGCGATCAGCCCGACGCCGCCCGCCGCGGCATGGAACAGCACCGTCTCGCCGGCTTTGACCGGATAGGTCTGTTTGATGAGATAGCGAACGGTGAGGCCCTTGAGCATCATGGCCGCGGCTTGCTCGTCGGTGACTGAGGCTGGGATTTTCACGACCCGCGCGGCCGAAACATTGTGCGCTTCGGCGTATGCGCCGGCCGGCCCGGAGGCATAAGCCACGCGGTCGCCGATCTTCACGCGCGTCACATCCTTGCCGACTGCCTCGACAATACCGGCTGCTTCAAGCCCGATGCCTGACGGCAGCGGAATCTTGTAGAGGCCCGAGCGCTGATATGTGTCGATGTAGTTGACGCCGGCGGCTTTGACGCGGACGCGGATTTCGCCCGGGCCGGGCTCGGCGAGATCGATTTCCTCGAGCTTCAGGACCTCGGGCCCACCGGTCTCGTGAAAGCGTATCGCGCGGATTTTCATGTGCGCCTCAAATGCACTCATCCTTCGACAGGCTCAGGATGAGGGAAAGAAGTCCCTTCCTCATGGTGAGCTTGTCGAACCATGAGGCATCAGGCTGTCACGCCAAATTCTTTTTGAAGAAATCGAGCGTGCGCCCATCGGCAAGATCGGCGTTCTTCTTATCGGTGTGCGCGCCGCCGACGCGGGCAAAGCCGTGGTCGGCGCCTGGATAGGAGTGGATCGTCACCAGCTTGTTGCCCGCGAGCCCGTCTTTGATGCGCTTTTGCGCATCGGGCCCGACGAACCCGTCGGCCTCCGCGATATGCAGCATCAGGGGCTTCTTGATGTTTTTCGCCTCGCCCAGCTTCTGATCGATATTGACGCCGTAATAGCCGACCGAGGCATCGCAATGGGTGCGCGCGGCGACGAGATAAGCGAGGAGGCCGCCGAGGCAATAACCGACCGCGCCCACTTTTCCGGTTGAATCCTTGCGCAGCGTGGCGATCGACGCCTGGATGTCGTCGACGCCCTTCGCCTGGTCAAATTTGCCCATCAGCGCAATCGCGCGCTGAAACTCCTCAGGCTTGTCGGCGGAAAGCTCGACGCCTTTTTCGATACGCCAGAACAGATCGGGCGCAATTGCCGAGAAGCCTTGACTGGCAAGGCGATCGCAGATCGCGCGGATGCCGGCATTCACGCCGAAAATTTCCTGGATGACGACAACGCCGGGCGCCTTGCCCGGACCTTGCGCGAAATAGCCGCCCATCGCGCCGTCTTTGGTTTTGATGGAAATCATTTGACCGGCCATGGCACCCTCTTTCGTTCCTTGCTTATGAGGAGGCGGACTTTAGCGGCGCCTCGCCCCTCGGGCGAGTCAACTG
>JBAQHC010000565.1:0-3024 GCA_049288095.1 Alphaproteobacteria bacterium
GCTGACCGAGAAAGCGCCGCCGGCGGAACAACGCGCGCTCGACGAAGTTGCGGAAGCGTTGAAGCACGCCGCGCGGCGCGGGCTTGGCCGGAGTCTTTCGATTCGCGAAGTCGATGCCGGCTCATGCAATGGCTGCGAGCTCGAGATCCACGCGCTCAACAACGCATATTATGATATCGAGCGTTTCGGCTTGCGCTTCGTTGCGTCGCCGCGCCATGCCGATGTGCTGCTCGTGACGGGCCCCGTGACCAAGAACATGAAGGAAGCATTGGAGCGCACATTCCGCGCAACGCCGGATCCCAAATGGGTGGTCGCGGTTGGCGATTGCGCCATTGATGGCGGCTGCTTCGCCGGCAGTTATGCCGTCGTCGGCGCGGTGTCGAATGTCATTCCGGTCGATATTCACATTCCCGGTTGCCCGCCGCCGCCTATTGCCATTCTTCGTGGCTTGCTGGCGTTGCTGGAGCAGCGAAGCCCGGCGCGTGTTGCCGGACGATAGCCGGTCGCGTTCTTCTCGATTGCGTGACCACGCAGGCAATGACAGAACAGGCAGTGAACTGGAAGCCCGCAATTAAAGGGACTTTGCATGGGTTCCGTGTCTTGGAGTGTTGCGGCACCCGCGATTACTGCGGCCTTCGCCGCCTCGGCCGTTGAGTTTGTCGAGGCATTCACGATTGTGCTCGCGGTATCGACATTGCGCGGCTGGAGGCCAGCGGCAGCTGGTACGGCCGCAGCCGTGGCGATCCTTGCCCTTCTTGTCGCTGCGCTCGGGCCGCTTCTCGGCGTCGTGCCGTTGCATCTCATGCAGTTCATCATCGGCGTGCTGCTCCTGCTGTTCGGCATGGGCTGGTTGCGCAAAGCGATCTTGCGCGCGGCGGGAATTATCGCACTCCATAACGAAGATGTGATCTTTGCCGAGGAGCGCGCCTTGCTCGAAGCCGAAGTTCAAAGCCGGAAAGCCTCTCAGGATTGGATTGCCGGAATTGCGGCCTTCAAAGCGGTGCTGCTCGAGGGGCTTGAAGTTGTCTTCATCGTGATCGCCGTCGGCGCCGGGCGTCACTTGATCGGGCCCGCCTCGATAGGGGCTGCCGCTGCGCTCGGTCTTGTTTTGATTGCCGGCGTGCTGGTCCATAAGCCGCTGTCACGTGTGCCCGAGAACACGCTCAAATTTGCCGTCGGCGTTATGCTGTCGAGCTTCGGCGCGTTCTGGACGGGCGAGGGCCTTGGCATCAGCTGGCCGGGCGGTGATCTCATGTTGATTGCGATTGTCGCGCTTTTCCTAGTGACAGGGCTGTCGGCGGCAAGCGCCTTGCGTAAGCCGGGCGTGGTGTCGCCATGAAGATCCTCGCCGATGTCGCACAGGAGCTGTTCAGCATGTTCGTGGCCGATCTCCGGCTAACGCTTTCGACCCTGGGTGTGATTGCTCTCGTAGGGGCGCTCATACTTTGGTTGAAGCTCGGCGCTGCCCTTTGTGGGGTGATTCTCCTCGCCGGCTGCGTCCTTGTCTTGTTGGAAGCCACGGCGCGCGAAGCCCGGCGGCGCAAATAGTCGCAGGTCCGGCCAATGCGAAAACGCCGGTTTACCTCTTTCTGCAAGAGTAGCATCTGTAAACACATGCGCCACTCCGAACCAGAACCGGTCAAACTCGGTGGGAACGCTCGACACCACAGCCAGGACGAAGGGGGCGGTCCCGACCTTCAAAGGCTTTGTGCGGCTTTGGCGGGTACGCTTCCAGATCTTTCTGCGTGACATACGCTCAAGCGATCTTGGGCAAATTCTTGCCTGCGGGGCCATCGGCATCCTTGTAGGCATCCTGATCGAGGCCGTGCACGCCTTGGTCACCTGGCTGCACAAGATCGCCTTTTTGTTGCCTGGCGACGTTCGGCTGAGCGAAGGCACCGACCTAGATACCCTTCGCGTACTGATAGTTCCTGCCCTCGGTGGGCTCTTGTTGGGCGGCTCGGCCTGGCTACTGCGGCGCAAGCTCGATACCAACATTGTTGATCCGATCGAAGCGAACGCGCTGCATGGCGGGCGCATGTCGTTGCGCGCGAGCCTACGACTGCTGCTTGCGACGATCGTTTCAAATGCGGCCGGCGCATCCCTCGGCCTTGAAGCCGGCTATAGTCAGCTCGGCGCGGCGGTATTTTCACGGATCGGCCAAAACCTTCATCTGCGCCGCGATGACTTGCGCATCTTCGTGACGGCAGGAGCGAGCGCCGCGATTGCTGCGGCCTTCGATGCGCCGCTCGCGGGCGCCTTCTACGGCTTTGAGCTGGTCCTCGGCAGCTACATCCCGCGCGCACTCGCGCCGATCGCCGTTGCGTCGCTCGCGGCGACGCTCACGCAGCGCGCATTGCTCGAGCCGCACGCGCTCTTCGCCGTCACCTCGACCGGCAACCTGCCGACCAGCGCTTATTTCATTTTCGCTGCGCTGGGACTCGGTGCGGCGGCGCTTTCGATCATTGCAATGCAATCTGTCACCTGGGCCGAGCGCCTATTCGACGGCATTAAGGTTCCAGCCTGGCTGCGGCCTGCGCTGGGCGGCGTTATCCTTTCGGCGATTGCGCTTGCCTTTCCCCAAGTGCTCGGCGGCGGCTATGGCGCGATCCAATTCC
Organism: Alphaproteobacteria bacterium; assembly: GCA_049288095.1. Lineage (GTDB taxonomy): Bacteria > Pseudomonadota > Alphaproteobacteria > CAWBKL01 > CAWBKL01 > CAWBKL01. The sequence continues at coordinate 2,619 of JBAQHC010000565.1, forward strand.
ACCTTGATCATCAGTGGTCGTTTCTGCCTTTGATAGCGCTGCTCATCGCCAAGCTCGTGGCTTCGGCGCTATCGATCAGCTCCGGGTTCAGAGGCGGCATGTTCAGCTCCTCGCTGTTCTTGGGCGGGCTATTTGGCGCGGTTGTCGCTGCGGCCGTTACGCTCTTCTTTCCGGCGCTCGCACCCATCCGCGTGCCGATCATTATCGTTGGTATGGGCTCGGCTGCGGCGGGCATTGTCGGCGCGCCGCTCACCATGGCGTTTCTTGTGCTCGAAAGCACAGGCGACTTCGCCATGACGGTGGGTGTGCTCGTGGGGGTCGTTACCTGCTCGACAATCGTGCGGCTTGCCTTCGGGTATTCCTTCTCGACTTGGCGCTTCCATGTTCGGGGATTACCGATCAGAGG
>JBAQHC010000566.1:0-1716 GCA_049288095.1 Alphaproteobacteria bacterium
CCATAGGCCCGGTTGCCGAGGTAGATCTTGTTCAGATAGAGCTCCAGGATCTCTTCCTTGGGGAGTTCCTTGTCGATTTTCAGTGCTAGGAATATCTCGCTGAGCTTGCGCAGATAGGTCTTCTCGCTGGTGAGGAAGAAATTGCGCGCTACCTGCATGGTGATGGTGCTGCCGCCCTGGGTCTTTTCCCCCGTGCGCGCCAGATTCAGCGCCGCGCGCAGGATCCCCTGGTAATCCACCCCGGGGTGTTCGAAGAAGCGATCGTCCTCGGCCGCGAGGATTGCCTTGATCATGAGTTCCGGGGTTTCTCCGAACCGGATCGGGGTGCGTTTTTGTTCACCGAATTCGGCGATGAGCTTGCCATCGCGGGTATAGACCCGCATGGGCACCTGCAGGCGGATGTCTTTCAAGGCCTCGATCGGAGGCAGATCGGGTGAGATCACCAGATAGCTTATCGCCAGTCCCAGGGCGCCGAGGATCGCCATGCCGCCGAGGCCGAGCAGGCCGGCGAGGAGTAGTTTGCGCGGGTAAGTCATGTGGAGTCGGGGGTGAGAATGGCGACCAGTTAACAAAAATAAGGCCTAGAGTATAAAACTTTTTCCGCCAGCGGACGATAACATGCGTTGTATGACCGGTGCTTGTTGTCAATTGTTACCTTAAAACCTATAGTTGCACGTTGGGACGAAACCATGAACAGGGATATACGTACCCGAGGACGGGTTAAGGGAAGCCATCATGTTTCAGCTTTTCAATAGGACGGCATCGCCCCTCATCGGGCTCGATATCAGTTCCACCTCGGTGAAGCTGCTGGAACTTGGGCAGAGCGGCAACCGCTATCGGGTTGAGAGTTACGCGGTGGTCCCTTTGCCCCAGAATGCGGTCGAAGAGAAAAACATCGCCGATGTCGATGCCGTAGGTGCCGCCATCAAGCGGGCGGTGAGCCGCGCCGGCACCCGTACCAAACACGCCGCCGTGGCCGTAGCGGGTTCCGCCGTAATCACCAAAGTCATTACCATGCCCGGCAATCTGTCCGACGATGAGTTGGCTGATCAGATCCAGTTGGAGGCCGATCAGTACATTCCCTATCCACGGGAAGAAGTTAATCTTGATTTCGAGGTCATCGGACCATCCGAAAAGCAGGAAGGTATGGTCGATGTCCTGCTGGCCGCATCCCGCAGCGAGAATGTGGACGTACGCGTTGCGGCCCTGGAGCTGGGCGGCCTCAATGCCAGGATTGTCGATGTGGAGGCCTTTGCCATGGAGGCAGCGTTTTCCCTGCTCGCCAGCCAACTGCCCGATAACGGCGTGGGAAAAACCATCGCCGTTATCGACGTTGGTGCGACGATGACGACGCTGAGCGTGTCGCATGATTTCAAGGTCATCTATACACGCGAGCAGGTGTTCGGCGGCAAGCAATTAACCGACGAGATCATGCGCCGTTATGGATTGTCGTACGAGGAGGCCGGCCTAGCCAAGAAACAGGGAGGGTTGCCCGATAATTACGAGCCCGAGGTATTGCAGCCATTCAAGGAAGCGATGGCGCAACAGGTGAGTCGTTCACTCCAGTTCTTCTTTTCATCCAGCCAGCACAACTCGGTCGATCATATCGTGCTGGCGGGCGGTTGCGCGGCGATTCCGGGTGTGGATGCCTTGATTGAAGACAAGATCGGAATTACCGCGTCGGTGGCCAACCCGTTCGCCGATATGTCTCTCACC
>JBAQHC010000567.1:0-13237 GCA_049288095.1 Alphaproteobacteria bacterium
AGATCAACCTCCCCCTTGCGGGGAGGTCGGCGAGGGCTGAGCCCGAGCCGGGTGGGGGTAACGCGCCTATCCCCCACCGGAATCTTGATCGCTTCGCTCCAAGATTCCAGCCTCCCCACAAGGGGGAGGCTGATTACAGCCGCAGCTCAAATCTTCTGATCGTATTCGCCGACTTGCGGGTGGCGTGCGAGGCGCGCTTCGATGTCGTGGAACATCGCTTTCATTTGCGCTTCGCTGACCGGGCTTTCGACCACGACAACGAGATTGGGTTTGTTGGATGAGGCGCGCACAAGGCCCCAAGTGCCGTCGGCCAAAGTCACGCGCACGCCGTTCACGGTCGTTATGTCTCTGATCGGCTGATTGAGAATCTTTTCCTTGCTATCGGCAAGGGCCCGATATTCGGCCGTGATCTTATCGACGATGCCATATTTCTCGGTGTCGGAGCAGTAAGGCGACATTGTCGGCGAGCCGAACGTCACCGGCAATGCCCGCTTCAAATCCGACATTTTCTTTCCCGGATTGCGATCGAGCATTTGCAAGATAGCGATCGCCGAGACGAGGCCGTCGTCATAGCCGCGGCCCAGAGGCGCGCGGAAGAAATAGTGTCCCGATTTTTCGAAGCCGGCGAGCGCGCCAAGCTCATTCGCGCGGCGCTTGATGTAGGAGTGCCCGGTTTTCCAATAATCGGTCTCGGCGCCGTGCTCGATAAGCACGGGATCGGTGAGGAAAAGGCCCGTCGACTTCACGTCGACGACGAACTTCGCGTGCCGATGCTGCGCAGAAAGATCGCGCGCGATCATGACACCGACTTTATCAGCGAAAATTTCCTCGCCTTCATCATCGACAACGCCGCAACGGTCGCCATCGCCGTCGAAGGCAAGGCCGATTTCCGCGCCCGACTTCTTGACGGTCTCCGCAACCGCGTGAAGCATCTTCATATCTTCCGGGTTCGGGTTGTAGTTGGGGAATGTGTAATCGAGCGTGCAGTCAAGCTCTGTCACGCGCGCGCCGACGCCGCGCAAGACTTCGGGCGCGAACAATCCCGCCGTGCCGTTGCCGCACGCGGCGACGACATGAATCGGCCGCGAGAGTTTCACTTTGGAGATGAGATCGGCGATATAGCGCTCGCGCATGTCGGGCACGAAGACGTAAGAGCTGCCGGAAGCGGGGCGATAGGCGCCTGAGAGCACGATCTCCTTAAGCCGCGACATTTCCTCAGGGCCAAAGGTGAGCGGGCGCTCGCAGCCCATCTTCACGCCGGTCCAGCCATTCTCGTTGTGGCTCGCGGTGACCATTGCAACCGCGGGAACATCAAGATCGAACTGGGCGAAGTAGGCCGTGGGCGAAAGCGCAAGCCCGATGTCGAACACTTCGCAGCCGGCAGTCATAAGGCCCACGGTCAGCGCGCTTTTGAGCGCGCTTGAATAGCTGCGATAATCATGGCCGACGACGATGGCGGGCCTGACACCGCGCTCGCGCAGAAGCGTGCCAAGGCCCATTCCGAGCGCTTGAAAGCCGAGCGTTGATATTTCCTCGGGGAACCTCCAGCGCGCATCATATTCCCGGAAGCCCGTCGGCATGACATGCGGCACCACCTCGAACTCGGCAGTGTTGGGGCGCAAATTGGATTTTGGCTTTGAGAACATAGGGACCTGTCGGCGGTAGGCGGGTACGATCCTACGAGACTGTGAGCGTCATTGAGGCGAGATAGTCAAGGCCGGCGCGCGATTCGATCGACAGCGCTGAGAAAGGCCTCAACGCCTGCTTCGATTGTACCGTCATTCACGACAGCAATTGCACGTCCGGCGATTGATTCAGGGGTTCCAGCCGTGCGCATGCGCTCGGCGATTTCGCTCAAACTTTCGCGGCCACGGCCTTGGATGCGTTCGAGAAGCGCGCTGAGCGGCGCGGTCACGAGAATGAAACCGAGCGGGCTGAACCGGTGTTGGGCCTGCACGGTTACGGCGCGCGATACATTAGCGATGACGTGCCGGCCGGCGGCGAGATCGGTCTCCATGGAGGCGGGAAGGCCATAGCTCAAACCGTGTGCTTGCCACGCGAGCGCCAGGCCGCCGTGCGCGCGCATCTCGGCAAAGCCCTTCTCGTCGATTTCGTCGTGATCTTCGCCTGTGCTGGGGCGGCGCGTAACGATGCGGCGCGGGAAGGAGTAGCGCGGGTTGCCGGAGAGGCGCTCGCGCGCGCCGCTGATCAGCGTGTCCTTGCCCGCGCCGGATGGACCCATGACCAGAATGAGCGTGCCGCGACGCGGGGCCATTGCGAGGAGTTATTCCTTGAGGATCAAGGTACGATGGCTGACTTCATAAGAAGACAGGCGCCGCAAATAGCTCATGCCAAGAAGCGAAAAGTCGAGCCCGTTGCCGGCGACATCGGCGCGCACATCTTTCACAATGATCGAGCCCACTCTGATGGTCTTGAGGCGCACCGGCGCCACCATCGTCATCCCATTCGCAGTAGAAACCGGCGTCGTGTAACTGAGATTATCGACATCGATGCCGGCGTGCCTTGCGTCACTTTTTGTAAGCACCACATCGGAGGCGCCCGTGTCGATCAAGAAACGCACACGCGCGCCATTGACTTCAGCCGAAGCGGTGAAATGGCCATCGGAGTTTTCACGCAAAGTCACCATACCGTTCTCGACATGAGGCTGCGAGGGATCGACGGCAAGCAGCATATTCTGCGCGAGCGCCATGAAGCCGTCTTGGTAGGTGTAAAGCGTGACGAGCGCGAGGCCGATCGCGATCCAGGCGAGGGCGGATTTCATGACTTCCCTGAGAGGCATGCGCGAGGCGACGCCAAGGCCTGAGCACAGCACCAGAAGCAAGACGATGCCATAGGTGAGCTGCATCTGCGCACTGCTCGTGCCGAGGCTGCCTGGGAAGAGGAGATTGAGGATAAGGACGAGCGCGACGAGGCCGCCCATCAGGCCCAACAGCCAGATCCCCCTGCCACGCATCGAATCCCTCTGGTCGTTTCCCCTCAAAAGTGGTGCAAGTTCTCCCTGGATTAAAGGGGCGCGCTATATCGCCTTGTGAGTCGAGAGCCGTAGCTTTCTCGCTCCTGCGGATGTAGAATATGAATATTCACTAGGTAAATAAGTAAAATGGTGTCTGAGCACACGGACATAGGCGAAGCCATTGAGCTGCCGGCGTTCGAGCCCGGCTGGGTCTGGCTTGCGGGCGCCGGGCCGGGCGATCCGGGGCTCCTTACGCTCGCCGCCTATTCAGCACTTCAGAAAGCCGATGTGATCGTTCATGACGCGCTCGTCGATGAGCGGGTGCTGAAGCTCGCGCGGACCGGTGCGCGGCTCGTCCATGCCGGCAAGCGCGGCGGCAAGCCGAGCCCTAAGCAGATCGAGATCTCGCAGCGGCTGGTCGAGTTCGCGCGTCAGGGCAACCGCGTGCTGCGTCTCAAAGGCGGCGATCCCTTCACATTCGGCCGCGGCTCCGAGGAGGCTGAATATCTCGTTAGCGCGGGAATACCGTTCCGTATCATCCCCGGCGTTACGGCTGGGCTAGGCGGGCTCGCCTATGCCGGCATTCCGGCGACAGACCGGCGCCTCAATCACGTCGTCACCTTTCTGACGGGTCATGCGGCGAGCGGCGATGTACCGGACGCCATCGATTGGCAGGCGCTCGCCAAAAGCTCGCCCGTTATCGTCATCTACATGGGCACGAAGCACTTGCCGCGCATTGCCGGGCTTCTGATAGGGGCGGGTCGCAATGCGCAAGAGCCGGTTGCGATCATCTCCAAGGCAACAACGGCTGAGCAGTCGGTGATCGAGACCGTGCTCGGCGAAGCGGGGGAAGCCGCGGCGCGTGCGCCGACGCCGGCGATCATCGTCATCGGTGAAGTCGTGCGCCTCCGTGCGGGTATGGACTGGCTCGGCGCGATCGGTGGAAGAATTCTTACGGCCGATCCTCTCGGCAAGTCTGGAGACGATCGCGTAGCTATTTGAGCGTCAAGCGCTCTTCGCCGCTGGCGGCTCTTCAACGTGAGCCGGATCAAGAACACAACGAAGGGGCAGGTGGACGATCGCGCGCGTGCCTTTGCCGAACTCGCTTTCGAGAACGAATTTGCCGCCATGGGCTTCCACCAGCCCGCGGACGATCGGCAGGCCAAGGCCCGTGCCCTGCTCGCGCGGCGCCGTCATCGCCAAATCCTCAATACGCACCTGGCCGAAGGCTTCGAGCACCATCGCCAGGTCTTCTTTCTTGATGCCGACTCCGGTGTCCTCGACGATCATCGTCAGGCCCTTGGGCCCGAACACTGACGAACCTGCACGCGCGCGCAGCGTGACTTTGCCGCCCGGCGTGAATTTGATCGCGTTGGTTATGAGGTTGATCAGCACCTGACGAAGCGCGCGCTCATCCACTCGGATGTGTGGCGCGTCGCTCGGAATGTCGATAAGCAATGTGACGTTGTTCTTGCGCGCGCCGACCTCGGCAAGGCGCATAATGTCGGCCGCAATTTCCGCAACGCTTAGAACGACGGGCGCAAGATCGATGCGGCCGGCTTCAATGCGACTCAAATCCAATATGTCGTTGATCAGCCCGAGGAGATGCCTGCCGCTCGCGTGGATATCACCCGCATATTCCTTGTAGGTCGGCAGGCCGATCGGTCCGAGCATCTCGTTATGAATCACTTCGGAGAAGCCGAGGATCGCGTTGAGTGGTGTTCTGAGCTCGTGGCTCATATTGGCGAGAAACGTGGACTTCGCTTGATTGAGCCGCTCCGCGCGATAGCGCGCTGCATCCGAATCGGCCTTGGCCTTCGCAAGCTGCACGAGGAGCTCGCCATTGTTCTCCTTGATACGCAGCATGCTCGTTGTCGTGCGATGAAGCTGTATCGCCACCGAGAACATCATTCCGCAATAAAGAACGCAGAGTGCAGCGATGCCTTGGAAAAGGAGTCCATGCGCAAAGAGTGGCCGCAAGATGAGCGCGAGTGCAATTGGCGCGACACTGATCAAGAAGGCGCGGATCGATACGGCGGTTGTTGCCATCGAATAAGGCACGCCGCTCGCGAGCACGAGGATGATGAAGAACTGGCTGGTGGGTTCGTTCGGCTGCCAGAACAGGACCGCGAGCAAAGCCCAGACCGCGTTGCTTGCAGATAGGAGCGCGCCGGCCATAAGCACGCTGCGGCGCGCGACGCGCCCATCGCGGGAATCGCCGCGCATGCGCAGAATCATCGTTACGGCGGCGATGGTCGTGATCGAGTAGACGATGCCCCAGATGCCGACGATCCACGGATCGTTCCAGATCGCAAACAACGCGCCGGCAACGAGTGCTGTGACGGGCACACCGAAGCGCGCGAGCACCAGGCTTCTTTGAATGAGTTGAAGGCGGCTTTGCTCGAACGCTGCGCAACGATCTTCGTCAGCGACCGCAGCCGCGCTTCGCGGACTCGTCTTTTGTTGCGTTACCGGCTCATTGACCGGTGCTTGATTAGCCTGCGCCGGACCCATTCTTCCCTCGCCGGCTGAGTAGAGTGCTTGCCAGCCGCTCGCCGAATTCCTCAACGCGGCTATCGCAAGCAGGAAGGCGGCCAGCTTTAGTCAAGCAATGAATTGTCTAAGACTCTGTGAACCAACGCTTGCTTCGGCCCTAAAAGATTGATCATTGGTTGCTCCGTGGTCGAACGAGTAGGATTTTGTTGAAGGAAGCACTCATGCCGTGGGCTCAGGGACTTGTCGCGCTCGCTGCTCTCGCGGCGGTGCTGCTTTATTTCTTTATGGGCGCGCGCGTTGGTGCTGCGCGTGGCAAGTACAAGGTCGAGGCGCCTGCAACGACCGGTGATCCGATCTTTGAGCGCACCTTCCGCGTCCAGCAAAATACGCTGGAACAATTGGTGCCGTTTCTTGTCGGGCTTTACTTCTTCGACACGACTCTAAGTCCGCTCGGCGCGGCCGTCCTCGGCTTCGTATGGATCTTGGGTCGCATCATTTATATGCAGGCCTATATCGCCAATCCGGCATCGCGCGCGCCCGGCATGCTCCTGACCATCGGCCCGACCGCCATCTTGGTGCTTGGCGGCGTTGTCGGCGTTGTGCTGGGAATCCTGCGCGATTTGCTTCACTGATGCGGCCTCTTTAGAGTGCCTCGCCTTTCAGGGAGGACAAGATGACAATCGGCATGGTGGTCAAGCTCAAGATCAAAGCCGGCAAGAACGCTGAGTTCGAAAACGGCTTCAAGGAGGCGCAAGCGGGCGTTAGAGCGGAGGAGTCGGGCTGCCTCTATTACGACCTTTATCAATCGCCTTCAGATCCGCAGACCTATTTCGTCCTCGAGCGCTACACCGGTCAGCCGGCTGTCGATCAACATGTGAAGACCAAGCATTTCGCCAAGATGATGCAGGCGGGCCCCGGCCTTATGGATGGCGCGCCCGAGATGCAGAATCTCAAGCTCGTCAGTGCGCTGAAGTAGGTGCGGCCATGCCAACAGCACTCGTTGTCACATTCAAAGTCAAAGCCGGCATGAACGCAAAATTCGAGCAAGCATTTCGCGAGATGCAAGCTGCGATGCGCAGGGATGAGCCGGGCGCGCTTTATTACGATCTGTGCCGTCCGCAAGGCGGCGATGGGCAAACCTACGTCATGCTTGAGCGCTACATCGATGAGGCGGCGGTCAAGACGCATCGCGAGACGCCGCATATGGCGAGCCTCTTGAAGGCGCTCACCGATGTTTGGGAAGGGCGGCCGGAAGCGCAGCTTTTGGATGTCGTAACGCCGCTCAAGTAGCGCGCGGCTCGAGGCCGAAGGCTTTGGCGAGAAGCTCATAGGAGCGTCTGCGCGCGTTGTGATCGTGCGTGATTGTGACGATCATGAGCTCCTCCGCGCCGAATTCGGCTACAATCTTTTCGAGCTTTGATCTCACGACGTCCGGCGTACCGTTGTTCCCGCGGGCCTGCAGCGCTTTGATGCGCGCCCTGTCTTCATCCGTGTAGGGATAATTCTCGGCCTCCTCGAGCGTTGTAAAGGGTGGGCCGTATTCGTGCTTGAAGCGCGCGCGCAGCCCCCATAGCGCGGGCACGAGGCTGAGGCGCTCCGCTTCCTTTTGCGTATCGGCAACGATCGCCGAGACAGCGAGCGCGAGCCGTGGGGCGGCGAGACGCAGCGAAGGTTGAAAGCGCTCGCGATAGACATCGGCGACTTCGCTTCCGCCTTCCGGGTTGAAGAACTGCGCATGGCAAAAGCTTTGGCCGAGCGTTGCGGCGTAAACCGCGCTGTGCAGGCCTGACCCCAGGATCCAAACTTCCGGAAATGTCGCGCCTGTCGGCATCGCCGTGACGCCATGAAGCGGATGATCATCCGGAATGCCGCCTTCATGATCGCCGCCCGCATCTTCGAGATAGCGGACGAGCAGATCGAGATTATAGGGAAAGGTCCGGTCGATATTCTGTGCCGCGGCCGTCGAGCCAAGCGCCATAATGCCTCGCCCATCGGTGCCGGGCGCGCGCCCGATGCCGAGGTCGATGCGGCCCGGATAAAGGGTTTCGAGCATGCGAAACTGCTCGGCGACTTTGAACGGCGAATAATGCATCAGCATCACGCCGCCCGAGCCGACTCTGATGTGGTGCGTGACTTCGGCGAGCTTGCCGACAAGGATTTCGGGGGCGGGGCCGGCGAACGCTGTCGCCGCGTGATGCTCGGCGACCCAATAGCGGCTGTAGCCGAGGCCATCGACGAACTTCGCAAGATCGACGGTTTCGGCAATGGCTTGCGCCGGCGTCGTGCCGCCCCGCACTGGCGATTGATCGAGCACACCAAGCTTCAAAGTCATGACCGGCGCTCCACGACAACCGCGCCTTCCTTAATGAGGCCGCTGATTACTTCTTCCGTGTACCCTGCTTCTTTGAGGATTTCGAATGTATGCTCGGCAAAGCGTGGCGGTGGACGGACGGCAACCGGCTCAGTATCGGCGAGGCGCACGGGGGCTGCCACGCCACGGTAATCGCCGGACCCAACGATACGGCTACGATGTTGCGCCTGTGGGCTCATCAGCGCTTCGGGGATGCTTGCCGCGACGCCTGCCGGAACGCCGGCATCGAGCAAAGTCTTTGAAAGCGCCGCCGCGTTGTGTTTGGCAAGCAAGGGCTCGAGCGCCGTGCGCAGCGCATCTTTGTTATGTTGCCGGTCCGCATTGGTCTTGAAGCGATGGTCGGCAGCGAGCTCGGGCGCACCGAGAATCTCCGCGAGCTTGGAGAATTGCTTATCGGTGCCGACGCCGAGAAAAATCTCGCCGCCGGGCACTCTGAATAAGTCGTAGGGCGCGAGATTGGGGTGTCCACTGCCGGTGCGTTCGGGAACGCGCCCGCCATTCAGCCAATTCGCTGAATGCGGATGGAGCAATGCAAGGCCGGTGTCGAACAAGGTGCTTTCGACATAAGAGCCTTCTCCCGTTTGCGCCCGCGCTTGCAAAGCAAGCAGCACACCGAACGCGATGTTCATGCCGGCCGCGAGATCCACAATCGGCACGCCGACACGCACGGGCTCGCCGTCGCGCGGGCCATTGATGCTGATGAGGCCCGTCAGCGCCTGCGCGACCGCGTCATAGCCGGGCGCGCCGCCCATCGGCCCGTCATCGCCAAAGCCGGAGAGGCGCGCATAAATCAGGCGCGGAAATTTCGGTTTGAGATCGCGTGCGTAGTCGAGGCCCCAGCGCGCCATCGCGCCGGTACGGAAATTTTCGACCAGCACATCTGCGCCTTCCAGCAACCGCAACAGTATGGCGCGCCCCGCTGGCTTTGAAAGGTCGAGCGCGAGCCCGCGCTTGCCTCTATTAGTGCCTGCGAAATACGCCGCGCTGATGACGCGGCCTTCTGCATCGCGCTCGTGCGGCGGCCCCCAGCGTCTCGTCTCGTCGCCCTCCGGCGGCTCGATCTTGATCACGTCGGCACCATGATCGGCAAGGATTTGCGTCGCGAACGGCCCGCCGAGCACGCGGCTCAAGTCGATCACTCTGATACCGGAAAGGGGAGGGGCGTTGGTCACCCGATTCTTTTAGGCCAGCATTGACTGCAAAGCCATCCGTGCCATTTCTGGCGGATGAACGCGATCACCCCAGCACGCCGGGGCTCTTCCCGTGCGGCCTCGCAGCTTCGAAGCTTGCTTACGGAAATCCGGGCGTGCCGCGTTTGTGCCGCGTGCTTGCCGCATGAACCGCGGCCGATTGTTCGCGCCAGCACTACCGCGCGTTTGGTGATCTGTAGCCAAGCGCCCGGCACGCGCGTTCACGAGACCGGGCTGTCGTTCAACGACGCAAGCGGCGACCGGTTGCGCTCATGGCTCGGCATCGACAGGGACATTTTTTACGACGAGCAGCGCGTCTCCATTGTCGGCATGGGCTTCTGCTTTCCCGGCCAAGATGAAAACGGTGGCGATCTGCCGCCGCGCAAGGAGTGCGCGCCGCTCTGGCAGTCGCGTCTGTTCGCCGAGTTGCCGCGTGTTGAGCTTAAGCTGCTGGTCGGCACCTACGCTCTAGCTTGGCACCTCAAAGGCCGCACCAAAGCCAACATGACCGAGACGGTGCGTGCGTGGCGCGAATATCTGCCCGAGTTCATCCCGCTGCCGCATCCTTCCTGGCGCAACAACGCGTGGATTAAGAACAATCCGTGGTTCGAAGCTGAGCTGTTGCCCGAACTCAGGCAGCGCGTGCACGCTCTCTTGTAGTTCGCTTTCTCAAGCGGCGGCGGCTGCGGGGCCCTGGCGCTTGCCGAACACCTCAGAGACAAGCGCGCCAAGCCCTATGACGCCGGCGACGATCCAAATCAGGCCGCCGATAAATGGAATGATCACCAGTGCGCAGAGGACGATCGTGCCGAGAACCGTCCAGCCAAGCCGCGCACCGAACCCCGGCTCATCCTTGCCGCCAGCCCAACTGCGCATTGTCATACCGGCGAAATGTGCTGCGACCGTTCCGCCGAACGGAAACGCGATGATGTAAAGCGCGATCAACACGAGGCCGAGCGGTATGCCGACAATCGTCATGCAAAGGAGCCCGATGGCGACCGGAGCAACCACCACCCACAAGAGGCCTGCGCCAAGCGTTGCAAGCGCATGCGACCTGATTCGTGCCGCGGTTGCTGCCATCAAATCAGGCGTCAAAGCGACATGGGCAAGCGCGAGCACGACGCTGCCGCCAAAATAAAGCAGCGCGGCGATGATCAGCCCGCTGACGATGAAGCCAAAAATCTCGCGCCCTGAGAAACGCGCCCGATATGGCAAGACAGTCGTCTTGCCTACGATGACGGCGCTTGGCGAGATATCGATTCGGCGCGCGCGATAAGTAAGATCGCCGTCGATCTTGGCCGTTGGGCCGATAATGATATGCGCGCCAGTTAGGTGTGCATCGCCTTTGATCTCGTCATTGATTTCGATCTGGCCGCCGCTCACGGTCGCGGATTTGCCGATCGGTCCTGCAAGCTTCACTTGGCCGCCGCTGATCACCGCCGATCCGTTGATGGCAAATCCGGGGTCCGTTGTAATCCGCCCGCCGGCAATCACGGCGCCGTCAGTGACTGTGCCGCCGGTTAAGTTGATCTCACCGCCCGCGGCAAGGAGATCGCCGATTTGCGCCGATTGGAGATCGAGCTCGCCGCCGCTTGTGATGAGGCTCTTGATGTCGCCTCCCGTGAAGCTGAGCTTGCCGCCGGCAGCGAAAAGCATGTGAGGCACCACGGCATTGACGTTGACGTCACGTCCGGTCGCAAACGCCATGTCGTCGTGCTCACCGGTCACGGCAATGTGCTCGCCCGACTGGAAGCTCGGCATCGCAAAAGCCGAGGCGTTCGCTCCTAGAAACGCGATGAGAAGATAAGCCAGCCGGCTCCAATGCTTGACCATGATGATTTCCCCCTCAGCCTGGGCGAGCGCTTGAGTGTTAGCCCATCCAACCTCGCCCTAACCTAGATCAAGCAACCCAAGGGCGCTATCACAGCATCATGACGCTCAGATCGATTCGACTCGCGACCTTCCTTGCCGCGATTGCGCTCCTGCTGGCCGCGTGCGCAACGCCCGGCCTCCGCCCACGCGGGCCTTCGATCGAAGCGCCGTCAATCACCGAAAGTGCGTTCGTCATGTCGGACGGTGCCAAGCTGCCTTATCGGTCTTGGAAGCCGGATCCAGCGCAGATCGGCGATGCCATGCCCAAGGCGGTGATCATTGGCGTTCACGGCATGAATGATTATTCGAACGCATTCGCGATGCCGGGCGCGTGGCTGGCCAAGCAAGGCATCATCACCATCGCCTATGATCAGCGCGGCTTCGGCGAGGCGCCGCATCGCGGCAGTTGGGCTGGCTCGAAATCGATGATCAAGGATCTCGATGAGGTGAGCGATCTCGTGCATGCGCGCTATCCCGGAACGCCAATTTATCTTATGGGCGTGAGCATGGGCGGCGCCGTGATTCTCGCATCCGCCGGTGCGCATGAATTACCCAAAGTCGATGGCGTCATTCTCGCTGCGCCCGCGGTGTGGGGCTGGCAGGCGATGAACATTGCTTACAAGCTGGTGCTGTGGACCGGCGCGCACGTCATGCCAGGCAAGACACTCACCGGCCAGCGATTGCAGATTTGGCCGTCGGACAATATCGAGATGCTGCGAGCCATGTCGCGTGATCCCGAGGTGATCAAGGCGACGAAGATCGCCACGATTTACGGACTCGTCGGCTTGATGGATCGCGGCTATGACGGCGCGAAGTCGCTCAACGTGCCGACACTTCTGATTTATGGAAAGAAAGATCAGATCGTCCCCAAAGCGCCGGTGATGACGGTTGCCGAGCGAATTCCGGGGCCGCTCCGCATGCTCTATTACACGAATGGCTATCACATGCTCGAACGCGATCTCGAAGCGCCGACGTCAGTATGGCCCGATATCAACGCTTGGATCGCCGATCATGCGGCGCCGCTTCCATCGACGGCGGAGCGCTCCCCGCCCGCTGCCGAGGAAGTGCGGCTGCCCGACAAGCCGCACACGTCCGACGCGAATTAACTTCCGGGGCACGCCTTTAGAGCAAGCGCCCATCAAAATGGTTGTGCGAAAGCGCTCGCCGGCGATTAGAAAATTTCAAGCAATAGCGTATAATTTGGGCTTGGGGGCAACATTCATGCGCGGAAGTAGATATTGAGCGCGCCGATTGCGGGCCAAGGCTCAATGGGGAGAATCAATATGAAAAACTCTGTCTCGCTTGCGGCTTTGGCAATTTCCGCGTTTGGCGCGTTCGGCGCGCAGGCCGCATCTAACTACGAATATGACAATCCGAGCCCGTTCTACTCGGGTCAGCCGTCGCAGCCCAATCTCGCGCAAATTCATGTAACCAAATCGTTACACGACACGTTCAAGGCCTACATCGGTTTTCCAAAGTCGACGACAAAAGTCGTTGTCGCGATCTTGGATGGCTATGCCGATACGCGGCATGTCGACCTCAAGGGACATGAGACGGTCACCACGGTCTATTCCGGCTTTTACAGTTACGACAATCATGCCACGCACGTCTCTGGCATTATCGGCGCCGCGCAAAACAGTATCGGTGTAGTTGGCGTCGATCCGTTCGCAACGCTCGTCAGCATTCCTGTGTTCGACCGGCGCGGCTGGGTGGCGACGGACCTCGGCAAGAAGGCCCTCGACAAGGCGGCTTCGCTTGGCGCGCGCGTTGTTAACATGAGCTATGGCTCAACGACGGCTGGCGCGATCTTCTTGAGCGGCGAGCTCAATCTCTTCCGAAATTACAATTCGAGCACACCCGGCAAGGGCATGGTTCTTGTGCGCGCCGGCGGAAACGACGGCGTCAATGCGCTCAATCAGGCTTACGCGGGCAACGCCGCGGTCGACCTCAGCAATCTTCTCCTTGTCGGCAGCGTCGATAAGAATAACGTTCGCTCGAGCTTTTCGAACGCTCCGGGCAATGCGTGCATCGGCGGCAGCCAGTCGGCCTGCGCTTCGCCCGACAGCAATGCGATGATGAATTTCTGGCTTGTGGCGCCGGGCGAGAACATCATTTCCGACTTGCCGAACAACTATGTGGGCTTGATGAGCGGAACCTCGATGGCCACGCCGCATGTCACGGCCGCCGCCGCGCTCGTATTCCAAGAGGCGCTTGCCGGAAACACGCTGCTCACGCCGGGCCAAGTCGCGGCAATTCTCAAACGGTCGGCGGATGATCTCGGCGCCAAGGGCGTTGATCCGGTCTATGGCTGGGGACTTCTGGACGTCGCTGCGG
>JBAQHC010000568.1:0-27510 GCA_049288095.1 Alphaproteobacteria bacterium
TGTTCCATGGCCCCGCCATCGGCGAGGCCCTGCTTGCCCCGCGCCGCATGAGCCGCCTCGAACGCAAAGACGTTCTTCCAGAAGCCCAAAACGCCGGCGACGAAGAATGGTTTTGATCGGAGGAGGCGCGATCTTAGCTCGCTGACGGCGCACGCGTCTGAAAGTGATATTCCGCATTCGGAACCATATCGAGCGCATTCGCCATGCGGTTCGACATGTTGAAGAAACCAATCACCGCCGTGATGTCCCAGATCGCTCTGTCCTCGAAGCCGGCTTTTCGTAACGCGTCACGGTCAGCCTCGGTGATCTTATAGGACTCTTCCGTTACCTTGGCTGCGAAATCGAGCATCGCGCGGTGGCGCGGGCTGAGCTTTGCCGCGCGATAATTCTGCACAAGGAGCTCGCCGAGGATCGGATCGCCGGAGAGCACGCGCACGGCCGCGCCGTGGGTGGTCAGGCAATAGACACACCGGTTGATCGACGAAACAACGACGCCAATCATCTCGCGCTCGAGCGTCGAGAGCGGCGAATCCATCAGCATCACATTGTTGTACATTTTGAGGAAAGGGCGGAACTTTTCCGCATCGAACGAATAGGCCTTGAGCACATTCGGTACGAAGCCGTCTTCACGAAGCAAGTGATTGAACGCGCCCTTGATGTCGGGTTCGAGCGCATCCATCCCGGGCACCGGCAGATCGAGCGCGTGAATGCGTTCCGTCTTGGATGGCATGGTCCTCTCCCTTTTGGGTACTGAGCATACTGCCCTGATGCGCTCGCGATCAAAACAAGGGAATATTGGGCTCCCGCTTTCAAATCGAAAGGCGGCGCGGCAAGATGAGGCCCGCTCGATCTTTCATCCCTCGGGAGACTTCGGATGACCAAGATTGCGATCATCATCGGCAGCACGCGCCCGCAGCGCAAAGGCGAGGTCGTGGCCAAATGGGTTTTCGAGGTTGCCAAGAAACGCACTGACGCCGAGTTCGAGCTGATCGATTTGAAGGAAGTCAATCTGCCGTTTCTCGATGAGCCGCTGCCAGCAGGGTCAGGCAAATATTCGCAGCCCCACACCAAAGCTTGGGCCGCGCGCATTGCGCCGTTCGACGGCTATGTGTTCGTGACGCCTGAATACAACCACTCGACGTCACCTGCACTGAAGAACGCGCTCGACTTTCTTTATGCCGAGTGGCGCAACAAGGCGTGCGGGTTTGTGGGCTATGGCGGCGTTTCAGGCGCGCGGGCGATAGAACAATTGCGCTCCATCATCTGCAATTTCGAGATGGCGGATGTGCGCATTGCCGTCGGCATTGCCGAGTTCACCGAATTTCAGAACGGCGTGTTCAAGCCGCTGCCTCACCAGGAGAAAGCGGTGAACGACATGTTGAACCAAGTGATTGCTTGGTCGAACGCACTCGCCCCGCTCAGGACTAAGTAGGTCACCGGCGTGCGACTTATTCCGCGGCGGCTTTGGTGCCGACTTTGACCGGCGGCTCGCTGCCGCCCATCATTTTCGTCAGCTCATCTTCGGGCAGGTAAGCGACTTGCGCCGTGCGTGGGCCGAACATGGTCGCGTATTTCTGATTGTCCGCCGAAGGCTGCGCAACCTTGCCGCCCTTGTCCTGATAGCTCTTCGGATTCTTGTAGCGCTCAAGCTCTTCCGGCGAGATGCCGTGAACCGCGACGCACTCCGGATCGATCCAGGCGCGCTCATCGATCTCCTTGCGCGTGTTCACGCAAATCTCGAGCGCCAAGCCTTCAGGCCCGCCGAAATACATCGAATGACAAAAGCCGTGATCGATCGGGCCGAGCACGATATGACCGCGATCCCGGATGCGATCCCTAAGGCGCATCATCTCATCCATGTTTGCAACGCTGAACGCGACATGACCCATCGCGCCGGGTTGAGCTTTCACCTTCCCTTCGGCAACTGGCTCCGATTCCGTCTGCGGACCCTGCACGAACGAGACATAACTCTCGTGATCGAGCCGGAGGAAACAATGGCGAACGCCATTGGTACCGTGCATCCAATAAAGCGCCTTGAGCTCCGCGCCGAGCACATCGGTGAAGAACTCGATTTGCTCTTTCATGTTCTTGGTGTTGAGCGCGAGATGATGAACACCAGACGGAAGACCCATGGCATTTCCTCCTTTGTGGCGCAGCCATTCGCGAGCCTCGTGGGAGCCGCACCGCGCTTCGAAGTTTCGATTGTAATTCTAATCCTACCCGGCCCCGGTCACAAGGCTGCGAAAGTCAGGGCTTTCTGAGCTCTGCAAGCAGAGCCTTATCGAAATCTTGAGGCGGCAAAGCATTGAATGCCTTTATGCATTCGGTGAAATCGGCCTTTGCCTTAACGTCCTCGAAGCTCGTGCCCGGGATGACGCCGATGTGAAACAACTGATAAGGCGCAAGACCAGTCAGGACGAAGGAATAGTGCCAGCCGAGCCCCGCGCGCTTGGCGAGCTCGTTGGTACAATTGGATAAGAGCGTGTTGTAAAAGCGCGGCTTCGTCTCAAGCGCCTCAGTGGTCTTAAGCATATTGCGCAAGAGATTTTGCCGCTGCTCCTCGGTCAGGATGAGCGGGTAGATGTAGACGCGATGTTTCAAAAACACCGCGCGGCCGGTGAGCACATCGCGCGCCGATGCCCAAAGATAAAGAAGCTCGAATTGATTCCAGAGGCCGCGAAACGCAGTCCAGCGTTCACCCTTGGTGAGGCGAGCCTCGATGGTGATCGCGAGCAACCGGTCGTTCGGGAACTCGAACATAAGCAGCGTGTGCGCCGTCCAGTCCGAGGTGCCGCTCGGTTCGACGACAAGCCAAACGCGTTTCAGATCGGCAAAGACGCCCTCGAATGCATGCGTGGAGCGCACGGCAGGGCCCTCGGGCGAAAAGCTCCAGTCGCGCTCGGGCTTCACCGAAAAGCGCTCGGCCGTCATCTCGACATGAGGGAGTTGCGCGAGATGGTCGCGCCAATTGCGCATATTGCTCGGCTTGCGCGCCAAAATAAGAACGAGGCAAACGAGCGCCGAGACGAGCGTGACGATCAGCGCCGTCGCGATCGGATGGGCACCGAGCCAGATCATGCGTAGCCGGATACCTCGAATTGGCCGCTCTTGCGGAAGCGCCAAAGATAAGCTGGCAATTCCGCTTCGAGCGAGCGCGGGCTCGTGATGCCAAGATCATCAAGTGTGCCGGCCGTGCTTCCGGGCGCGATCACATTGTCTTCCTGAAGCATCTTGATCTGATCGAAGGTCAGGAGCGGCTTCATAAGGAAGCCAGGCATAAGCATGCCCAAGCCCGCCGCGAGCTGCGCTGCGGCCCACGGCAATTCGATCAGGAGCCGTTTGCGTTCGGTAACGCGCAGCATCTCTTCCATCAGCTCGCGGAAGGTGTAGACGCGCGGGCCGCCTAGCTCGAAAGTCTTGCCGTAGAATTTTGGGTTGCTGATCGCGGCGAGCACAGCCGAGCCGACGTCGCCTGCGAACACGGGTTGAAATTTCGTCTTGCCGCCGCCGAACAGGGGCAGCACCGGCGAGAGACGCGCGATCGATGCAAAGCGATTGAAGAACTCATCCTCAGGGCCGAAGACGAGGGCAGGCCGCAAGATCGCAGCCTCGGGAAACGCTGCGCGCACACCTTCCTCGCCCATTGCCTTTGTGCGCAGATAGAGCGAGGGCGAATCCGTGAGTGCGCCAAGCGCCGAGACATGCACCATCGCCTTGACGCCGTGACGCGCGGCAAGCTCGGCGATTACAGCCGGCGCTTGCGCATTGAGCGACATGAAGCGCTGCGCACCGGATTGATGCATCACGCCAACGAGGTCGACAACACCCCAGGCATCCTCGAGCGCGCGCTCAATCGTCGGGCGTACGCGCACATTTGCCTGCACGATTTGGATCTGGCCAACAACGCCCATGGGCCGGAGAAAGATTGCCGGACCCGGCCGGCGCACCGCGGCGCGCACTCGATAGCCGGCCTTGGCCAGCGCGCGGACGACATAACGCCCGACGAAGCCGGAAGCGCCGAAAACGGTGATGAGCTCTGCAGTCATGGGGGACACAATGATTCGCGGAAGGTTGCGCCCCGGTTTCTAGCGCACCTCGCCCGCCGCGTCATCCCGCTTCGCCGATCCGGCGAGCCTCTTCCTCAATCCAGCGGCTCTTCGAGATAGCGGGCCTTGAGATGGCGCTTGAACGGCTCGGGCGAAAGGGCGGCGCCTGTCGCCTCCTCGATGATCTCAGCCAGGGGTTTGAGGCTCGCTTGCTCGTGGATGCGCGGGCGCACCCAATCGAAGTAGGGGCGAAAGTCGCCTCGTCCCAAGCCTTCGAGGATCGAGGGATCGTCCCTGGTTGCGCGCTCATAGAGCTGAGCGGCAAGCACTTCGCCGAGCGCATAGTTCGGAAAGTAGCCGATATAGCCTGACGCCCAATGAACATCCTGCAAGACACCGCGCGCATGATCAGGCGGCGTACGGCCAAACAATTGTTCGAAGGTCTCGTTCCAGGCGCCAGGCAAATCATCCACCGCGAGATCGCCCGTCATCATCGCGCGCTCTAACCGGTAGCGCAGAATGACATGAAGCGGGTAAGAGATTTCATCAGCCTCGACCCGAATGAAATCATCATCAACTCTGCGGAGATAGTTGAGCAGATTTGTCGGAGTGAAAGCGTGTTCACCGCCGCCAAGATGTTCGCGCAAGACCGGCGCGATGAAGCGGATGAACTCGCGGCTGCGGCACGCCATCATTTCGAGCATCAGCGATTGGCTTTCATGCGCGGTTGCGCCACGCGCGCGACCGGCGGGCGAAAAGGCGAGCGAGCGCGGCAGATTGAGCTCATACATGGAATGGCCAGCCTCATGGATGGTCGCCATCATCGCGTAACGGAAATTATTTCGGTCATAGCGCGTGGTGAAGCGCACGTCGCCCGGCGAATGCGGCATCGAAAACGGATGATGGGCTTCATCGATCCGCGTGTGCTCGCTGGTATGTCCAATGATCTCTGCGATCCGCGTCGACAAAGCCTTTTGCCGCTCAACGGGAAAATCGTCGCCGAAATGGATCGGCGCGGGCCAGCGCGCCTGACGCTCGCGCACGGCCTCGATGATCGGCGGGAGCGAGGCAGCAAGATCATCGAAAATTGGATCGATCACGGCCGTTGTAATGCCAGGGTCGCGGTCCTCGATCATCGCATCATAAGGATCAAGCCCGAGCGCCTCGCCCAGCGCGGACGCAATCTCTTTCTGGGTTTCGAGAAGCGGCTTGAAGCCACGGGCGAATGCCTGAAAGTCGTTTTCCTTCTTTGCATCCACCCAGGCTCTGCGCAGCGGCTGAATCATGCGCTCGCGTGCAATCATGAGGTCTCTCGGGACAGCCATCGCCCGCGCCCAGAGCCTTTGCATTTCCGTCAAGTTCGCGCGCTCGGCCGGCGTAAGCGCCGCGGCAAAGTCTTCCGCCTCGCTCAAGAGATCGCCGATCTCTTCGCTGCCGACGAGATCGCCGGTGACTTCGGCCAGCGCGCCCGCCTGTTCGCCGCGCGCCCACGCGCCACCGGACGGCATATGCGTCTGCGCATCCCAATTGATCAGCATACGGATGCTTTCAAGCTTGGCAGCCGTTGCGAACTTCTCTGCTGCGCGCTTGTAGGGATCGTCCTGCATTAAAGCCTCTAAGCCTGAAGCAATGCGGCAAGCGAGCGGTTGACGCCTTGCGGGTCCTCATGCGTGGTGAGGTGGCCGCAATTCCGCAGCGTAACGAGGCGCGCGCCACTGATGCCATCGGCCATTTCGGCGGCGCGGTCGGGCGGCGTGATTTCATCGGCTTCACCGACAATGACGAGCGTAGGGCAACGGATGGCGGCTAGGCTCGGGCGCGAATCGGGCCGTGTGATGATGGCCTTTTGCTGACGAATGAACACCTCCGGCCCGACATCATCGGCCATCGCACGGACGATGGCCTTGAGGTCTTCGTTGTCTCGGTGGGACGGATGCACCATGCGCGCGAATTGCGCTTCAATCACTTGCGCGAACTTGCCGCCTTGCGCGATCCGGATCTGCGCTTCGCGCTGCTCCGTGGCTTCGGGCGTGTCGGCGCGCGCTGACGTATCGAGCAGAGCAAGCTTCGAGACGCGGTCCCGCGCCTGACGCACGATCTCGAACGCGATATAGCCGCCCATCGACATGCCGATCAGCACGAAGCGCGGCGGCACGCTCGCCAAGATTTGCGACGCGATCTCAGCCATGGTCTCGCCGCGCGTATGGTCGGCGATCATCACCGGCCCAAATCGCCACAGCGCGGGAGTTTGCTCGGCAAAGAGACGCGGCGAGCAAGCGAGCCCGGGCACAAGGAGGATCGGCATGGTCATGCTGCCGCCAGTCATTCGAACAAATCCATCAGGCTACGGATAATCCGGTCGGGCTTTATGGCGCTGCCCTCAGGCAATCCCTGGCCGTAACCATCGTACCAGATGGCATGGATGCCAAGCCGCTGCGGCGCCACGACCTCCCATTCGAGATTATCGCCGATCATCCAACACTCTTGGGGGCCAATGCCGAGGATGTTCATCGCGTGGTGATACGCGCGCTCGTCCGGCTTGCCGAAGCCGTGTTCCTCTTCGATTTGAATGTGATCGAACCTATGCGCAAGATCGAAGCGCTTGATCTTTTCGCGCTGGATCAACGAGCGGCCATTGGTAATGAGCGCGAGCTTGACGCCCTCCGCCTTCAAGAGATCAAGCGCTTCAACCGCGCCGGGAAAACATTCGAGCCGCCCCTCGCGATAGAGATGGAAGCGATCGGCAAAGCGAAATGCTGCTTCTTCCGTGAGGCCGGGAGCGCGCGGCCGGAGCCTTGCGAACAATCCCGCGACGATCTCCCGGCGCACTTCTTCGAGCGGCCGGAAACGGGAAATCCGGTGGCGCTCGGCGTCCGCCCAATAATCGCCGAAGGCTTGCTCAAGGCGCTCACCCAGCTCTTCGGGCTTGAGGGGCAGCGCCTCATGCGCGAATTCGAGTGCGACCTCGGCCGATAAATCCGCGCGCAAGCCGAAGCGCAGAATCGTGTCATCGAGATCGATGAGCATCGCCGGCGGCAGTGGGGCTGAGGGCATGGCGCGAGATTAGCCGATTTCGGCGGCTGTGGCGCGCTTATTCCTCTGCGCAAATGAGATCGGAGAGCTTGCCGGCCTTAGTAATGTCGATCGAGCAAATGCGCTTGGTTTGCGGGAAATGCACTTCGTAGATCTCGGTCGTAACCTTTGAGCTGCCGTGAATCGTGTCGATGAAACTCATCGATTTGACCACGCCAAGCTGAGAATAAGCCGCTTGCAGCGCAGCCATTTGTTTGCGCAAGCCATCGGCAAATTCGCCGGTGCAACTCTCGGTCGGAAGCTCGCCGCGGGCGAGATCCCCGATGATCAGTTTGAGCGCCGTCTGGCCCAGCGCCGGCTCGCGCTCGCTCTCCGGCGCCGGCCGGGCCGCCGAAAAATTGCCAGCAACGGGAATGCCTGCAAAGGCGACCGTCGACACCTTGCCCTTGAGCGTTCCATCGGCATCCAACATGGCGTCGAATGTCAGCACGTGACTGCCGACCTTCCAGCGCCAGACGGCGCGGCCATTGTCGAAATTGCCGGCAGCCGGTGTGCCATCGCCGAAGCACAGTCCGCCGAAATCCGCCCCAGCGCGACCGAAGTGGCACAGGAGGCGAATGGCGTTGCCCGCAAGGCGGCCCTCAATGTGCCAATAACCGGAAACGTCAGCGGCAGAGCTTGCGGCAGGCGCTTCGGCCGCAAGTGCCGGCAACGAGGGCACGAAAGCCGAGGCCGCAACGCATATTGCGAGCCGCGCCAAGCGCAACCCGAAACAGCGCCGAGCGCCCAAGAATCCCTTGAGTAGACCCATGACGAAAGACAACATTCCCCAGCGGCTTCTACCTATGCACAGGGCGCGCCGCCGTCAAGAAATGCCGGCCTCACTCAAGATCACAATCGGTTTGGTGAGGCGCGTTTGCGACATTGCTTGCGTGCGAGGCGAAACCGTTTCGCTCAGCGGGTGTTCCTCTCGCGGGCGCGACGCTCGCTTGAGGTTTGCCCTGAGCGGAGCAAAGGGCGCGATTGACAAACGGCCGGGGCCAGCTTACCTCCCGACGCCCTATGAGCCGCGCGAGCGGCTCGGTGCCCCGCATCCTGCCCGGATGGCGGAATTGGTAGACGCGCTAGCTTCAGGTGCTAGTTCCGGCAACGGAGTGTAGGTTCGAGTCCTATTCCGGGCACCAGCTCTTGAGCAGCCTCACACTTTTGGGGCTTGAAATTGGGGAGCGGTACGACGTCTGCTGCTCGATCGCTGGACCCTCGCCACTCACATGCGCATACCACTGCTCGATTTCCGGGAAGTTGGGATCGGCTTTGAGTTTTCCGCTTGGCGGCTTGCCGGAAACCCGCAACATCCCATAAGCGATGAGCCGGACGAGACGCTCATTGACAAAGTAGCTGGTGTGCAAGAGTTCGTTCCAATTCAACTGATCTCTAACGCTACCAAGAACGTCCAGATTCCCGCGCGACAGATAGGCAGAACCTAGCAGCTCTCGCAGCTTCGAGACTGTCTCGACTGCATTCTTGTTAACGAAATCCGCCATTTCAGTCCTGATTGGCTCGGGCAGTGGCCGCCAGCCGCTCTTGACGAACGGCGGTTGCGAATAGACGGAGTGTGCTTTCTCGTCCGGCACATCCAAACCATAGGTGATGCCCCTCAGCGTTCCAGCAACGCCCAAATCGAGCAATGCGCCGAGCGTATGCCTCGCGGGCCCATCGGCAATTCGGCGAATGAGGCCAGCTAAGGCGGCGGCGACTGGCGACATGAGTGCGCTGACCAACCCGAGCAGAAATATCATTCCGAAAACGAACAGGATCGGGTCTGATTGCCAACCCGTTGAAACCATCTTGCCGAGCCAACGAGGCTGTGGGCCGTGCGTGAAGGTTAGGAGCACCGACAGCATCAGGAGCGCTGCGCCCATTACACCCAGCGCGACGGCGCCAGAAAATGCAACCAGAGCCGCACCCGCTCTTATCCATTCCGAAAGCTTCATTGTACGAAAGAGCTGCAAGTTCACCTGTTTCGCGGCGTGCAACCCACCAACAGCTTCATCTTGTGAATGCCAAAAGCACTGCCAAAGCAGAGCCTGACTTCCAAACCTCATTGACGATCGAACTGGGCGCCGGCGGCGAGCCATGGTTAGAACGCGCAACAACATGTGCAGCGGGCCGAACAATGCGCATATTGCCAAGTAAGCCGCGAGGACGCTGAGCATCCTGGCATAGATCTGTCCGCCGCCTTCCCCATAGAGAGTCCCTAAGATTGGGAAGAGCGGCCCAAGCAGCATGTCGGCCGCGAGGGTACCGCCGAAATTGAATTGCCGTATGTTTCCAAACAACATTTCTATTTTGAACTGCCGCAAAAAGGCCAACAGCGGACCCGTGAACGAATTATTGGGAATACTGGAACCGAACGCGACATAAGCACCATAGAGAACCGCAAACATGGTCACTGGCCAACCAAACATTCCGGTTAGAACGGTGCTTAGCGAAACGCGTTTGAAGACAAAATCGATAAACGGTGTACCGATGCTGGTAATCGATCTCAGTCCGGAAAGTCTGCGTCGGCTGTCGGCGGCGATCATCATCGCTTCATTGATGACAGATCCACCATGGCTATGGCCGATAATGTGATACGTGTTGCGTGCCGCTTCGTGGTCCTTCAGCCTGCTGAGCAATTCCTTTGCGGCCTTGCGGCGATGGCTTTCCAGATTGGCACCCGACCAGATGAAAGGCTCGAAATGCGCGTCCAGCTCATCGATCCCGAGATACGGCAACAGTTCTCGCTCGAACGGCGACCCGGGCTGCCACCACTTCATCCGCTCTTTGAGAATCTCGGAATCGCCGGTGCCGTGCACCGTGATGATTACGTCCCCCACCAGTACCCCCTCAGACCGCACATCCCCGCTCAAACTATGACGGTATGAAGGGAAGACTGGAAGATGCTCCCGCAGTTGTTGGCGAAATGACGGGAAATGCGAACCAGGAACGGGTAATTACTTCGGCTGGTCAAGGATATGGGCTGCCGGTTCCCGTCCTGTCGCGCACCGGGCTCAGCGAAAGATCGAAAGGTCGATGGCATCCGCCATCGCCTTATAGCCGGCGTCGCTGCCGTGCAGATGGTCGCCCATGTGGAGGCCATCGGCCATCTGCTGTAGATCCTTTGGATCGCGGATCACTTTGTCGAAATCGATGACGGCATCGAACGCGTTGTTGGTCCGGATCCAATCATTGACCTTCTCGCGCACCTTCTCGCCTTCCGGCGCGTAGTAAGCCGCACCCTTGTATGGCGTGATCGTCGCGCCGATCACTTTGAGGCCAGCGCCGTGTGCGCGCGCGATGATTTGCTGATAGCCGGCGATCAATTGCTCGGCCGTCACATGAGGCGGCGGCGGAGGCGGGCCGCTTGACGTGGCTGATGCGGGCCGCGGCATTTTGAAATTGCCGTAAGAAATTCCAATGTCGTTAATGCCCTCGAACATGATGACATAGGCCGCACCCGGCACCGCGAGCACGTCGCGATCGAAGCGCGCGAGTGCGCTTTGACCGGCACCATCGTTCAGGATTTGGTTGCCGCTGATGCCGACATTGACGACGCCCCACTCGGTTCCGTCGCTTCGTCCGGATAAGCGCTGCGCCAGCAAATCCGGCCAGCGATGATCTGCGCCCGCCGTCGAACCGACGCCATCAGAGATCGAATCGCCGAGCACGACGATGGTCTTCGCGGGCTTCTCAGTCTCAACCGCTATGCCGGAGAGAAATGCGCGCGCGGAAATTTTGTCCTTCGGCTTGAAGTCTTTCTTGGTGAAATCGCCTTTGTCCGAGACGAAGCCATCTTGCAAGCCGGTGGCGTGGCAGGTGCATTGGCCCGTATCGCCCGACACGTAGAGGCTCACTGAAATCGTGTCGAGATCCTTGGTTGGAAGATCAATCGGATCGCTCGCCAAGGGCGCGCCCGGCGGAATGATCGCGGACTTCTTGCCCCCGAAAGTGACGGCGATGGACTTTTTGCCCGGCGTTCCGTCCGGCTTGGCGAGCGCGACGCTCGCTCCACCGATAGCAAGTGGCTTGGTGCCGTACTCGTTGGAGAGGCGCAAGCGAAGCCGTGTGCCGCCGGCGCTGATGCGCACGACCTGCCGAATGGTTTGATCATCAAAGCTCGGCGATGCCGGAAACGGACCGAAGGCCGGGGTCGGCTGTAGCGGCGCCGCACCCCAAGAGCCGATCCAATGCGCGTCTTCAGCAGCGGCTGGTGCGTGCGGCACGGCAAGAAGCAACAGGAGGACGATCAACGAGCGCATGAAAGCTCCTTTCGGTCGAAGCAGGCCGGCGATATTTCGCATTGAACCCCGCTGCATGTTAGCGTTTGCGCTCTAACCTGCACAACTTCATCTAAAAGGGCCGACAGATGACGGAGAAGAAACCCGAGACCGCAGGCGCGATCAATTTCGAGGCGCGCTCGATCCCGCTGCCGACGACGATCAGTGCAGAGGCGCGCGCCAATCTGACCATGATGAGCGCGCCGCGGCCTTTGCCGTCTTACCCGCCCGCGAACGATAGCAGCGCCTGGCGAAAATACATCGACGCGCAAGCAGAAATGATGAAGCAGATGATGGCGTCGCGCATCAAGATGCCCTCCGACGCCACCGAGACAATTCGCTTGGGCGAATTCAACCTCTATGCGGCAAGGCCGGCCAAGCTCGCGCCCGATCGTGAAACGCGCGCTTATCTCGACATACATGGCGGCGCGCTCGTATTCGGCGGTGGCGAAGCCTGCAAGTTGATGGCCGCGACTTCCGCCGAGCGCTGGGGCGTCAAGCTCTTTTCCGTCGACTACCGTATGCCGCCAGATCATCCCTATCCGGCAGCAGTCGACGATTGCCTCACCGCCTACAAATATCTGCTCAAGAATTACGATGCGAAAGGCATCGTTGTTGGCGGCGGATCGGCAGGTGGAAATCTCGCCGCTGCAACGGTTCTCAGAGCGCGCGATGAAGGCCTGCCATTGCCGGCGGGCGTTGTGCTGTTCACACCGATGACTGACTTGACCGAAGCCGGAGACAGCTTCGAGACATTGCGCGATCTTGATGTCGTGTTGCGCCGCCGCCTTTACGAGTGCGGTGCGCTTTATGCGGGCGGCGCGGATCTGAAGACACCGTATATCTCGGCCAACTTCGCCGACTTCAGCAAAGGCTTCCCCAGAACATTTCTTCAGTCCGGCACGCGCGATCTGTTTCTCTCCAACACTGTGCTGTTGCATCGGGCGATGCGGCGGGCCGGCATCGAGGCTGAGCTTCACATTTGGGAAGCGATGCCGCATGGCGGCTTTGGCGGCGCGAGCCCCGAAGATCAGGATATGACGCGGGAAACGCGCGCCTTCCTCGAGAAGTGCTGGTCGGCCTAGCGTTGGCCGCGAAAGCAGCCGCGCTCGAAAGAAACAAGAATCAGCACCGCTGAACATAGCAGGCGGGGAGAAATTCAAGTGACAAAGCGGATCTCATCTGCCGTTCGCTCGTCGAAACTGCGCAGGCTCGCCTTTCTTGCGCTTGGACTCGCCGGCGCATCGGGATTGATGGCAGCGAAGGCGCCGGACAAGCCCGTCATCATGACGGCCGAACAAGACCATCAGAACATGATGGATCAACTCGGCATCAAGAAGCTGAGGCCCGGCGTTCAGAACGACGTCAAGGCGAAAGAGAATCCCGTCAACTACGACGAGAAGAAAGCCAACCCCTGGCCCAATTATCCCGATCCGCTCGTCATGGAGAATGGCGAGAAAGTAACGACGGCAAATCAGTGGTGGAATAGGCGCCGCCCTGAACTGATAGGCATGTTCGAACGCGAAATCTACGGCCGCATTCCGGCAAGCGCACCGAAGGTGACGTGGAGCGTGCAAACCGTCGATCGCGAGTTCCTGGGCTTTACGCCGATCGTTGCAACCAAACTGATCGCGCATGCCGACAACTCGGCTTATCCGGCGATCAAGCTCGACTTTCCGATGATGCTGATCAAACCGGCGCAAGCAAAAGGCCCGATGCCCCTGCTGATCATGTTCACATTCGGTGGGCTTAATTTCCCCGCTCCCGCGCAGCCTTCGCCCGAGGAGTTCGCGAAGATCAATCAAGACTGGAAGGCGATGATGATCGCCAAGGATCCTTCGCTCGAAGCAGTGTTCGAAGCGCATCCCGCTTGGCAGCCTTTCAATGCGCCACCCTTCGCAATCCCGCCACTCGACAAATATGGCGATCCGCCGCCGCTCTACCAATTCATCGCCGATGGTTGGGCGGTCGCGATGATTGAGCCCAACAGCATTCAAGCCGACGGCGGCGCGGGACTGACGCAAGGCGTGATCGGGTTGTCCAACAAGGGCCAGCCGCGAAAGCCGGAAGATTGGGGCGTCTTACGCGCATGGGCTTGGGGTGCAAGCCGCGCGCTCGACTATCTTGAGACCGATCCGGACATCGATGCCAAGCATGTCGGTATCGAAGGCGTTTCGCGCTACGGCAAAGCCGCGCTCGTCGCCATGGCGTTCGATCAGCGCTTCGGTATGGCGCTGGTCGCTTCATCCGGCGAGAGCGGAACCAAGCCGCATCGCCGCAACTACGGCGAGACGGTCGAGAACCAAGCCGCGACCGCGGCTTATCATTGGATGGCCGGCAACTTCCTGAAATATGCCGCCGAAGACTCAAAGTTCGGCGCAAAGAATGCCGGTGACATTCCGATCGACGCCGGCGAACTGATTGCACTCTGCGCGCCACGTCTCACTTTCATCAGTTATGGCTCGCCCGCAGGCGGCGACCCGCCTTGGGTCGATCAGCATGGCGGCTTCATGGCGACCGTTCAGGCCGGCAAGGTGTTTCGCCTGCTCGGCGCAAAGGATCTCGGCGTCGGCGACGACTACAGCCACGCAAAGATGCCGCCGGTGAACAAGGGCTTGCTCGATGGGCAACTTGCGTGGCGCCAGCACGATGGCGGCCACACGGATGGCCCGAACTTCAAATATTTCATTCAGTGGGCGGACAAAATGATCGGCCGCGAAAGCCCGAGCCAGTGACGATCAGCGTTTGGAGTCGATGGCATCGCGTTGCGTCGCCATTCTGAGCTTGTCGAAGGATGACGAGAGGAACCTCTTCAAATTCCGCCTTCCG
Source organism: Alphaproteobacteria bacterium (assembly GCA_049288095.1). Taxonomy (GTDB): domain Bacteria; phylum Pseudomonadota; class Alphaproteobacteria; order CAWBKL01; family CAWBKL01; genus CAWBKL01. The sequence continues at coordinate 14,228 of JBAQHC010000568.1, forward strand.
CACCCATATTGGAAAGCGTTACGACGGAAAGAATTCGCGGCATGGGAGAATTGGCCGAAGGAAGATCACCTGCAGGTTAGGAAAAATCTCAAGTTCGCGAGTTGTGTTCGCCTAACGCGTCTTGAAACGCGAAAGCACCTCGCCCGACCAGCCCATAATGTCCTTGGAACGGATCTTCCAAGTGCCGCCCTCTTTCGCGATCACATCGCGAATGTGGCCGCACCAGTGCAGGTAAGGTTTAGCGGGCGGACGATTGATCGTTGCCCAAGCGTAAGATCGCACGAGCCAATGATCGGGCCTGCCTTTCGGGTCCGGCTCGAACACGAATTGCGCCATCTGATGCTGGTGGCCGGGAAAATCCCGTCGCTGATGAAATTTCAAGACCAGCTTACGGATCTCGTCGCGGCCTTTACGCACCTCGAGCTCACCGCCCGCGGTTTCCTCGGTGGCTTCCGCGTCTTCGGTGAAGAGATCGAGATAGCCTTCGGTATCGCCGGTATCGAGCGCCCAGCTGTAACGCGCGTAAAGTTCCAAGATTTCTAAGCGATCCTCTGTGCTTGGCCCTTTCATGGCTTCCTCTCAGTCGTAAAACGCAAAGAAGCGCGCCTCGAGGCTTGCACGCGGCGACGCGTTCTCGCAGCCCGGAACATTGAATCCAGTGTGGAAGGGCTGCACGCCGCCGGGATCAGCGGAGTCGTAGCCGACGAAGACGAGAATATCTTTCGCTCCCATGTTCGACGCATACCACCAGCGATTCTTGGGATTGTACCGGCAGCTGCGCGCTTCGATGCTCTCAATCGCCGTGCCCTCGCCGCCAATCACGGCGTCGTAGATAAAGACATCCGACTTCGGCACAGAGCGACGATCGCAAACCGCAAGCAGATTATCCTGCGGCGGATCGTTCACAGTGCGCCAAGTTTGATAGAGAACGTAGCGGCTCCACGGCGCGACCGGCCGCTCCGCCGCCTTTAGGCTGAAATCGAGAAAGCGCTTTGCCGACTTGTCGGTCACGTCGAGATGAATGAATCCGGCGGCGCCCGCCCAGCTTTGCTTCTTCGAGCGTTGACTGAAACGGACCGTGAGGCCGGTTGATTGCGGGATGACCTCGCGCGCGCCGCTGAGCTTCTTGATGAGTGGCACAACCTCATCATAGTAGGCTTTGTTGACGGGCGGCAGACCTTCTTGCGGCTTGAGGTTGGTTTCGGCCATCTCAGGCAAGCGCGCGACCTTGCTGACATGCGATGCCAAGGTGAAGCCTTCACGGTCGAGCGACATTTTGCTGTCGCGTATGTCGCTGATGTCCACCTCATGGGCTTCGAACGCCATGCGATTAAGTTCGGGATTGATGATGTCGAAGCGCCCACGCGGCAGCGCGGGGTCCCAATAGTTGAGGCTCGCGTGCACGGTCCGGGCCGTGGTTTCGGCTTCTTGCATTTTTGCCTCCCATTTTTCGCCCAGCCAAACGAGATGGCGTTGTTTCGTCAAGCCGTTATCGACTTATGCCGGAAGGCTGAGCGGGCGTGTCATGAACAGCGTCTGCCATTCGGAAAGATCGGCGGTCATGAGGTCGGCGGCCTTTTCCATGCGGTCGGAGAGCCGCGCGAATTGCAGGCCCTCATTGCCGATAATGTCACTCAATTGCTTGAGGCGTTCCTCGGTCTGCTTTGAACGGTGGGCAACGCTCTCGAAATCGCCTTGCACCCGTATCGCATTCAACGCCGCGCCCAAAGTCGGAAAGAACGCGGTGAAGAACGCCAAGATGTGACCGAGATCGCTTTCGGCGTGTCTCCAATTCAATGCGAGGAACGCCGTGCATGTCACCAGCGTCATCCAGAACAGAGTGTGGCCGGTCTTGTGCAGTCGTTCGTTGACGGCATGCATGCGCTTGGCATTTGTGCGGTTGTAACCAATCTGTCCGGCTAGCTCCGGATCCTTGAGCACATCGCGCGCGCGCCTCAAATATTCGGCGTTGGCGACGGCATTGGGTAATGGAACCTGCCGGTCGAGCGCGTAGGTATACCAACTCACCCAATCCGTGGCTTCGCCGGTTGAACGCCCGGGCCTGTGCACCGACGAGCGCGCGACCGTCAGAGACAGGATACGCAAATGGCGAAGCCATTCGGCGAGGCGCCGGTATTCCATGGAGCGCTGATGCCAGCGTGCTTTGCTGCCGGTTCGCACAACGAGCAGTATCGCGATGATGATGGATATCTCGCCGAACTCGAAAATGCGGCGCACACCCGCCGACGGCTCGTAGAACAAGCCGACAAGTGCAAAGGTGACGGCCACCACTGCGGCGGCGAAATTGAAAACGTAGGCACTGCGATATTTCTGCGCGTAATAGACGGAAAGATTGTCGGCGAATGCGAATGCGGGCAGGAGAGTCGCTTTGATCCATGCACTGAGACGCGGCTCGTGTGGGCCCTTGTCGAAGTATGGCTGCCAATCTTGAGTGCTGCTCTGCAGATAAGGCGCGGGATGGAAGTCGGTCTTGCGCAGCTTGCGCACACCGATTGCCGCGAGCAGCATGGAGTAAAGCGGCCACGGATTCCAACGCCGCTCGATTTCGCCGTAAAATTCGAGGAGTGACTTGCGCCCTTCCTTTTCCGGCGGCGCGAGCATCGCCTCGACTGCAACTTTCAATCGTTCCGAAAGCGCGCGGCGCGGCACATCCTCAATTCGAACGCTCGTCACCGGCAGTGCCGAATCGCCGGTCCACAACAGCGCGGGCTCCGCGGCCGCTTTGGGGTCGAGCAAAATAACCGGCATGCCTTCCGCAATCGCGCGCTCCACGATTTGCCCGGTGCCGCCTGTGCCGCTCGCGCGCTCTTGATCCCAAATCGCAATGAGCAGATCGGTCGCGACAAGCATCGAAAGCCCTGCTGCCTCGTAGAAACGGTCCTCGAGAGCACGCTCGCCATCGAGCTCAAGCACAGAACTGGCACGCTCCAGAAACTGATCGAACTCCGCCTTTGAGGAATCCGCCGTGAAGTCCTTGCCGTATTCCTCGCGCCTAAACGGCAAGATCACGGTCAATGGCAGCCCAGCATCGACAGCGGCCTGCGCGACGACTCGATCAGCACCTTCGGCAAGGGCTGACACGACGGACATCTTCACGTCGACTGAAGCGAATGCCCAGGAATGCGCTTTTGCCGCCTCGCCGGCGTAGCGGGCAATATCAGCGATCAGGGAACGGACCGTAACGAGAAGCTGCGCGCAATCCGTCTCTGCGAGCTTCGGTCCCAGGCGATGGCCTGTCACCCCGATCCTGATGTGAGGGATCGGTCGGTGCGGATGCTGGGGTTCTGCTTCAACGCTCATCAGCGCACCATGCGGCAGAGCTTTGCGACTTGAAAAGACCACCTGATGCTGCGGCTCGTTAATATCTCCCGGCGTCTACTCGCTTGAAGTGAGGGCGGCCTCCCCCTAGGTTCGCAGCAATGAACATCGAGCTTCATCACGGCGATCTGCCGGACACAGTGTCTTTCGGCCCCATCCTGGCAATGGATACCGAGGCGATGGGGCTTCACCCCAAGCGAGACCGGCTGTGCCTTGCGCAAATGACCGATGGCTCGGGCACCGTGCATCTTGTGAAGTTCGGAACGCCGCCGCTCAAGGCACCCAATTTCGCGAAAGTGCTCACGGACAAGAACATCCTCAAGCTCTATCACTTCGCACGCTTCGATATCGCGCTGCTCAAAGCCTATCTGGGTGTCGACGTTTCACCGGTCTACTGCACCAAGATCGCATCAAAGCTCACGCGCACCTTCACGGACCGGCACGGGCTCAAGGACCTCGTTAAGGAATTTACCGGCGTCGATCTCTCCAAGCAGCAGCAGACTTCCGATTGGGGAACTGAGACCCTGACCCAGGCGCAGCTCGAATACGCCGCGTCGGACGTCGTGCACCTACACAAGCTGAAAGAGGGGCTGGATCGGCTGCTGGAACGCGAGGGGCGCACCCGGCTCGCCAAGGCGTGCTTCGACTTTCTGCCGGCGCGGGCCGAGCTAGATCTTCTTGACTGGGCCGAGGAAGACGTCTTCGCCCATTAGCGTCGTTGACCCTGCCCCCGCTCTCTGGCAATACTGGCGCGGGGGAGCAAGCAAGCATCGTGCCAATATTGGACAACCATCTGGGCGCATTTGCCTTCCCGAGCGGCTGAGTAGAGGCGTAACGCAAGACAATCGCCACGATGGATACCCCTGCCCACACACCAAAATCCGACCTAGACGTTGGCCGCGAGGTTCTCAGGACCGAGGCGGACGCCCTTAATCTGGCTGCCAGCCAGCTGGGGCCAACCTTCTCCAAGGCCGTGGATCTGCTTCTGGCCACCAGGGGGCGGGTGATCGTGTCCGGGCAGGGCAAGGCCCACCATGTTGGCGGCAAGGTCGCGGCGACCCTCGCCTCGACCGGAACGCCAGCCCATTTCGTCCACCCCTCGGAGGCGAGCCATGGCGATCTCGGCATGGTTACCAAGGCCGACAGTCTCCTCATGCTTTCCAACTCGGGCGAGACCCGGGAACTGGTGGACCTCATCCACCACGCCAAGCGAATCGGCATTCCCCTCATCGCGATCACCGGCGGCGCGGGCAGCGCGCTTGCGCGGCAGGCCGATCTCGTGCTCCTGCTGCCCAAGGCGCCTGAGGCCTGCCCGATGGGTCTCTCGCCTACGACCTCATCGACAATGATGTTGGCGCTTGGGGATGCGCTCGCAGTTGCCCTCATGGGCCGGCGCGGCTTTTCGCATGACGACTATCGCGTGCTGCATCCGGGGGGCTCGATCGGCCAATCGCTCATCAAGATCGGCGACATCATGCACACGGGCGACGCGCTGCCCGTCGTAGCGCCCGATACCAAGATGGACGCTGTCGTCAAAGTCATGGCGGCCAAGGGCAAGGGCTTTACGAGCGTTGTCGAGCCTGATGGCAAGCTTGCCGGCATCATCACCAACGGTGATGTGTTGCGCCATATGTCGAGCGACCTGCTTGACCAGCGAGCGCGCGATGTGATGACACGCTCGCCCAAGACCATCTCGCGCGACGCCGTGGTGGGTGAAGCGCTTCATCTCATGAATATGAGCGGGCCGCGGCCGATCTTGATCCTGCTTGTGACGGAAGATGAGCGTGCGATCGGCTTCATAGAGCTGCACGACTGCCTCAGGGCCGGAGTGCGCTGATGGATACCAAAGTCAATTCTCAATATCGCAAGCAGGCGGTGCAGGATGCGCAGGAGGCGGATGAAGCGCGCCGCGCGGCGCGCCTGCGCACGGCTTCGGATTTCAGCGCGGCGCCGGCGCAGAAGATCGGCGCGTCGTTACGCTATCGCAATGTCGTCCATGTGCTCAAGATTGCGCTTCCGCTGTTGGCGCTCGCTTTCGTCGTGACAATGGTGGTTTATTCGATTCTCTTCCATCCCGACGGCACAATCGCGATCTTCTCCGGCAGCGGCACCGAGCAGGGTCAGATCGTGATGAAGTCGCCCCGCTTTGTCGGCACCGATAAGGACAATCAACCCTTCGAGATCATCGCGAGCCAGGCGCGCCAGCACACTGACGACCGTGCCGTTGTCGAACTCGACGATGTCAATGCGAAACTACAGCTCAAGAACGGGCCGCAATTGCGATTGATCGCCCACAGGGGCGTGCTCGACACCAATAATCAATTGCTTCAGCTCACAGGGCCGATCGCACTTTCCTCATCCGAGGGCTATCTCATCCACACCGATGAGGCCCGTGCCGATTTGAAGAATGGCCTGCTCACCGGCCAGCGTCCGATCGAAGCGTCAGGCTCCTTCGGCACAATCCGCGCCGATGGATTTTCGGCCAGCAAGACCGACGGGCGAGTCAATTTTGTCGGTCATGTCAATGTGCACTTCGAGCCTCAGAGGGTGGAGCAATGAGCGCTCGCTTCGGGTCCACAGTTGCAGCCGTTGTGCTCGCTGCGATGAGCTGCGCCGGATACGCTGAGGCCGCAACAAGCGGCGCGCCAAAGTCAAATACGGGCGATATTTCCGGCCTTACGGCGCCAAAAGGCCAAGAGCCCGTCGATATCAGCTCCGATGAGGCGCACGTCAGCGAAGCTGAACGCACCGTTATCCTGTCGGGGCATGTGCTTGCACGTCAGGGCGAAGTGCAGCTGCAAGCCGACACAGTGACGGTTCACTATCTTTCGGGAGCACGAGCCAGCGACCTCTCGTCAAAAGGCAAGATCGACACGCTTGAAGCACACGGCAATGTTGTCGTGACGCGCCCAGGCGAAGTCGTCAAAAGCATGGCGGCGACCTACAAAATGATCGAGAAGCAAATCCTCATGCACGGCAATGTCGTAGCAACGCGCGGAAACAGCGTCGTGCGCGGCGAAAATCTCATTGTCGATCTCGTTAAGGAAACAATTCAGTTGCAAGCAGGGTCGTCAGACCACCGCGTTCACGCGATTTTCTCGCCCACCACCAATAGTGGTACTCAATGATATGGCTGGGGAAATCGCACGCGTTTCACGCAATCTTAAAGCCAACGCTGCAAGTATTGGGCCTTAATGGTAGGAATGATGGATACGGTAAATCAGTCAACTAGAGAAGCACCGCGCCGCCCCGAGCTTGTGGCGGCATCGCGCGGGCTGGAAGCACGCTCAATTGGCAAGAGCTTCAAACGCCGCCCCGTCGTGCGCGGCGTGTCGCTGCATTTGCAGCGCGGTGAGGTTGTCGGTTTGCTTGGCCCGAACGGCGCAGGCAAGACAACTTGCTTTTACATGATTACCGGGCTCATTCCCGTCGATTACGGCACGATCGAGCTGGAAGGCTCGGACATATCCAAGCTTCCCATGTACCGGCGCGCACGACTGGGCATCGGCTACTTGCCGCAGGAAGCCTCGATTTTCCGTGGGCTGACGGTCGAGGAAAATATCAGGGCCGTCGTCGAGCTCGTAGAGAAAGAGCCGGAGCGCCGCGAGATGATTATCGGTGATCTTCTCGCTGAGTTCTCGATCACACATTTGCGCCGAACGCCGGCGATTGCGCTTTCGGGCGGTGAGCGCCGCCGCGTTGAAATTGCACGCGCGCTCGCAACGCGCCCCTCTTTTATGTTGCTCGACGAGCCGTTTGCTGGCGTCGATCCGATCGCCATTAACGAAATCCGCGAGCTTGTTAAGCACCTTAAGGATCGCGGCATCGGTGTCTTGATCACCGATCATAATGTCCGGGAAACGCTCGACATCATCGATCGCGCCTACATCATTCACGACGGCCAAGTGCTGACCGAAGGCACTGCGGATGAGATTGTCGGCGATGAAGACGTGCGCAGAGTCTATCTCGGCGAGGGATTCAGGCTCTAAGGGTTTTGGTTGTTCTTCAAGGCGTAACCGGGCAATGGCACTCACACCGCGTTTAGAGCTGCGTCAAGGGCAGCATCTGGTGATGACGCCGCAGCTTCAGCAGGCAATCAAGCTGCTGCAGCTGTCGAATCTCGATCTCGCCGCTTATGTCGAGCAAGAGCTGGAAAAGAACCCGCTACTTGAGCGCGGCGAGGCGCCGGAAGCCGATCACGGCGCCAATGGAAGCGAGGCGGTGGCGCCTGCCCCAGACGAAGGCGCGATCGTCGCGACGGACCAAAAGATCGCCGCGGGCGATGTTTCCGATGCGAGCCGCGATCTCGATACCGACTACGACAATCTTTATGCGGATGACACCAAGGCCGATCAACAGCAATCGGCCCCACCTGCCGACCTTGGCAGCTGGGCGTCGGTGCGCACATCAAGCGGCAATTTCGAGGACGGTGAGAATTCGGTCGAGGCGACGCTTACGCATGAGGTCTCGCTGCGCGATCATCTGACCGAGCAGCTTGCGGTTGCGATCAAAGATCCAATGCGCCGCATGATCGCTGCCTATCTCATCGATATGGTCAACGAGGCCGGCTATCTCATGGGTGAAATCACCGATGTCGCGGAACGGCTTGGCACATCGCCGGCCGAGGTCGAGAGCGTGCTCGGCGAGCTTCAGCACTTCGATCCGCCGGGTGTGATGGCGCGCTCCTTGAGCGAGTGTCTCGCGCTTCAGCTCAAGGACATGGGCCGCTACGACCCCTATATGGAACGGCTGCTCGCGAATCTTGATTACCTAGCGCGCCAGGACATCCAGGCGCTACTCCGCACTTGCGGATGCGATGAAGAGGATCTCGCGGAAATGATCCGCGAGATTCGCCTCTTGAACCCCAAGCCAGGCCTTGCTTTCGGCCACGAGATCATTCAGCCGGTCGTGCCGGACGTGTTCGTGCGTGAAACAACCGACGGCACATGGACGGTCGAACTCAATTCCGACACCTTGCCGCGCGTCCTCATCAATTCGCGCTACTTCTCGTCGGTCTCACGCAATTCGCAATCCAAGGACGCTAAGGCCTATTTGACGGATTGCCTCAACAACGCGAACTGGCTGGTGAAGAGCCTTGATCAACGCGCCAAGACGATCCTGAAGGTCGCAACCGAGATTGTGCGGCAGCAAGATGCGTTTCTGGCGCTCGGTGTGCAACATTTGCGCCCGCTCAATCTCAGAACGATCGCGGACGCAATTTCCATGCATGAATCGACGGTTTCACGCGTCACGGCGAACAAATATATGGCAACGCCGCGCGGCGTATTCGAATTCAAGTACTTTTTCACGTCGGCGATTTCATCGTCGACCGGCGGCGAAGCGCACTCGGCCGAGGCCGTACGTCACCGCATCCGCCAGATGATCGATGGCGAGAACGGCGAAACGGTCTTGAGCGACGATAGAATTGTCGAGCTTTTGCGCGAGGCCGGCATCGATATTGCGCGGCGGACAGTCGCCAAATACCGCGAGGCCATGGGCATCCCTTCGTCGGTGCAACGACGGCGCTTGAAGCGCGTCAGCGCCTAAACTAGCTCCCGTTTTGGCAGCCCATTTCCTCAAAGGAGTCAGGACATGCCGGAAGGCTCTCGCTCAATTGACTCGCTCCCGGCGCGCGAATAGGTTCCGGCCGCTTCGCGGGAGGGGGCGCCCCGCGAACATCAGGGCCGAGAGAAGCGCGAACTAGCGATTTCCCATCGTTCAACTGACAAAAACAAAGACCCGCCCATGCACATCCAAGTCCACGGCAAGCAAATCGACGTCGGCAGCGCGTTGCGCCGGGCGACCGAAGACAAGATCGCCGCCTCGATCGCTAAGTATTTCGATGGCGGTGCTAGCGCAACCGTGACTTATTCAAGACAAAGCCAAGACTTCTCGTGCGATTGCCTCGTTCATCTTTCCTCCGGGCTCATATTGCAGGCAAACGGCGCCGCGGATGAGGCGCCTATCGCGCTCGACCTTGCCATCACCCATCTTGAAAAGCGGCTGCGCCGATATAAGCGCCGGCTCAAAGATCATCATGCCCGGCCCCGCGCGCAGGTAGAAACTGTCATAGCCACGGACTATGTGATCGACGACGAAACAGAATCTGTGGGTGAGGAGCCGGCATCCCTTGACCCGATGATCATTGCGGAGCTTAAGAGCGAGGTGCGTTCACTCACCGTCGGCGAGGCCGTGATGCACATGAACTTATCCGATCTGCCCGCGCTTCTGTTTATCAACAGGGGAACCGGCGGCTTCAACATGGTTTACCGTCGTCGTGACGGAAATGTCGGCTGGGTAGATCCTGGGGCCCGCTCAAAGCGGCATACGTCGTGAATAGAAAAACGATAACGGTACAAGCGGACCTGAGGGTGGGCACAGATGGAGTTGACTGATCTCATCTCAGAGGAGAGTGTCGTTGCGTCCTTGCACGCAACGAGCAAGAAGCAGGCGCTTCTTGAGCTCTCCGCACGCGCCGAAACCCTGACCGGACTGCCTCAGCGGCAAATCTTTGATGCGCTCATGGAGCGCGAGCGCCTCGGCTCGACCGGTATCGGCAACGGAATTGCCATCCCGCATGCCAAACTCGTGGGCCTCAAGCACCTGACGGGGGTGTTCGCGCGGCTTACGACGGCCATCGATTTCGATGCGATCGATGAGCAGCCGGTCGACCTTATCTTCCTCTTGCTTGCGCCGGCAGGTGCTGGCGCCGACCATTTGAAGGCGCTCGCGCGCGTCTCGCGCCTGCTGCGCAATCATACGATCTGCGAAAAGTTGCGCGGCTCGCACGACGCCTCCGCGATGTATGCGCTCCTGACCGAGCCGATTTCACACGCCGCATAAGACAAATCCCCGGGGCAGCGCCCAGGGGATTTGTCTCAGATCGGTCCATCCGTAAACGGATTATCGTGCTCAAGTGCGTGATCGGATTTGATTGAATCAGTCTCATCCTTCGACAAGCTCAGGATGAGGTATAAATCTATTCGCCCTCATGGTGAGCCTGTCGAACCATGACGACACAAGCGTTTCCGTCTAAAACGATCGTGCTCAGTGCACGCTCACCGGCACCATATCGTGCTGCCGGGCGGCGATAAACGCAGCCTCACGGTCATTCATAACCGCAACACGCGTGCCGTCAGCGGCATGCAGGGCGTAGAAGCGATCACCCTCCGCCAGCACTTCGGGCGGAACGCTTCCAGCAAGCTCTTGCGGCTCAACCTGGCGCACGTAAACAAGATTCGGCCCGCCAAGCGCGGCGAACATCTCGGCGCTCATGCCAGGGTTCTCATGATTTGTGTTCGTATTCATTTCGACCTCCTTGGCAACTCAGCCAGCGCCTCATTCCAACAAGCACACCGGCGAATGAGTTCCACTACCAACACTTAATATAGGGTCCAAATCCCTTCTTTCAGCTTTCCTTCCTAACTTTTTGCGGTCCTCAGCCTTCTTCGCGGCGTTTGGTAACTATGTTCAGGGTCGGTGTCTCTCTACGGGTTTCCCGGCGCTGGCCCGATTCACCTTGAATCTCGATGGTACGTACGACCGTTTCCGGTTGTGGCCGTTTGAGCCCGATCGACAAAAGTCCGTTCTGAAGATTTGCGTGTTCCACCTCGATGCCTTCGGCGAGAACAAAGGAGCGCTGAAATTGGCGCGTCGCAATGCCGCGATGAAGAAAGGTACGTTCTTCGTCTTCTTCGGGTTGCTTGCCTTTGATTACGAGCTGATTGTCTTCGATGGTTACCGACAGCGACTCGCGATCAAAGCCTGCGACGGCTAAGGTGATCCTGAGGCGATCGGCTCCGATTTGCTCGATATTGTATGGCGGATAGCCGTCGTGAGCCGTCTTATTGACCCGGTCGAGCAGCCGCTCGATCTCCTCGAAGCCGAGCAGAAGCGGACTCGAAAAATAGGATCCACGCGCCATCTCAAAGTCCTCTCGCCGAAGCGACTTTGCCGCCGGCCGCGAGGTTGCGCACCGGCATGGAATGCCTCAAGGCTTCGCCCGTGGAACGCCTTAAGTACAGCAAGATGTGGGTATTGGTTGCCGGTCATCAAGCCCCCCACCCCCGGGAGCCAGCCTGCCCTAACAGGGATGTTTTGCCGTTAATGGCTCAGGGCCTACCCGATACCTTTGTTCTGCTCGACGGCTCGTTCGGCGGCGCGAACGGCCACAGCGGCTTCTATAGCGAGCCGATACGTATTATCCGGGCCTGTGAGGCTGAGGAAGTTCCGGCCGCCCTTGCCGCGATAGACCAGGCTCAGGCCGAGGGGAACCATGTCGCGGGCTTCATAGCCTATGAGCTGGGCTATGCCCTGGAGGCGCGCTTGGCGCCCCTGATGCCCCCAGGCCGCTCGGTGCCCCTGATCTGGATGGGTGTGTTCCGCGCGCCCAGTTCGGCCCGTGGCCTCCCCAGAGGCCCGGTCCGCCCGCCCGGGGAATTCACACCGAGTATCGGGCCGGACGCCTATCGCAAGGGCATTGAGCGCATCCTCGAATACATCCGCGCCGGCGACGTCTACCAAGTGAACTACACGCTGGCGCTCACCTTCGAGCGCCCCAATGAGCCGCTCGCCCTCTATCAAGCGCTCAAGCGCAATCAACCCGTGGCCTATCCGTCGGCGCTTCAATTCGACGGCAACACAATTCTCTCGCTTTCGCCGGAGCTGTTCTTCCGCATCGAGAATGGCGTGATCACCACGCGGCCGATGAAAGGCACGGCGCCCCGTGCACGATCGCTCGTGGAGGATCGCGCGGCGGGCGAAGCGCTCAAACACGACGTCAAGAACCGCGCAGAGAACTTGATGATCGTCGATCTGATGCGAAACGATCTTTCGCGGATTTCGAAAGTCGGCACCGTGCGCGTGCCGCAGCTCTTCACGCTCGAAACCTATCGAACGCTTCACACTCTGACCTCTACGGTCGAGGCCGAGCTTAAAGCGAACACACGGCCATCTGACGTGATACGCGCGCTATTTCCGTGCGGCTCGGTGACAGGCGCGCCGAAAATCCGTGCAATGGAAGTCATTCGCGAGCTGGAGCGCTCCCCACGCGGCGTTTACACGGGCGCCATCGGCGTATTCCGCCCCGGCGGAAGCGCCTGCTTCAACGTTGCCATCCGTACGCTGAGCATCCCCGCTCGTGGCCCGGCAACAATTGGTGTCGGCGGCGGCATCGTCGCTGACTCTGACGCCGCATCGGAGGCTGCCGAAACGCGCCTCAAAGCGCGCTTCTTATCTGGGCTACCTTTGCTCGCCGCCGATCAGGCGCCTTTGAAGCTTATCGAGACTCTGCGTTGGGAGCCGCGCGCTGGCTTCGCGCATTTAGATTACCACTTGCGCCGCCTTACCGATTCCGCCGTTTATTTCGGCATGCCGCTCGACAGCGCGCGCGCGCAACGGACGCTCTTGGAGCGCGCAGCTGATTATACCGTCCCAATGCGCGTTCGCCTGACGCTCAATGAGTTCGGTGTCATCGAAATCAGCGAGGTGCCCCTCGGCGCCGATCCCAGGCATTGGCGCTACACGGTCTCTGAGCATCGGATCAGGAGCGATGATCCTTATCGCGCCCACAAGACGACGCGCCGCGCGCTTTACGACCAAGAATACGCGCGGCTTTCGAAACAGGGCTGCGATGAAGTGCTGTTCTTGAACGAGCGTGGCGAGCTTGCGGAAGGCAGCCGCAGCAATGTGTTTATCGAGCACGACGGCAAGCTTTTGACGCCGCCGGTCTCGTCGGGTGCCCTGCCCGGCACTCTGCGCGCCGAGCTGCTCGCTTCGGGTCAAGCGAAGGAAGCCGTGCTTGTGCCCGAGGATCTTGATGAAGCGGGTGCCGTCTATTTCGGCAATTCCGTGCGCGGCCTCAAGCGCGCCGAAATGGTGCGATCTTTTGCAAAGCCAGGCGCGAGTGCCATGAATGCAATTTAAGGACTAGGGGACTTGTGCAT
>JBAQHC010000569.1:0-5034 GCA_049288095.1 Alphaproteobacteria bacterium
ATTCGCAGCCGCGCGCATGGCGCCGATATAGCGCCGGCCAAGATCGGATTTAATCGGTGCGCAAGCAAGCTCCCGATCCTTGAGCTCGATGCCGAAGCCAGGCGCTTCAAGCACCATTTCGCGCATATATTCCGTTCCGATCTGATGGCCCAGCCCGCGCGAGCCGGTGTGAACGCTGATGCAAACCTGGCCCTGCCTCAACCCGAATGCTTGGGCGAGCCGCTGATCGTAGATTTCCTGCACGACCTGAACTTCGCAATAATGGTTTCCGGAGCCGAGCGTTCCCATTTCCATGCGCTGCCGGCGTCGGGCGTCTTTCGAGACACATTCCGGCAGCGCGCCGGCCATGCAGCCATTTTCTTCAATGCGCTCCAAGTCCTGGTCCGAGCCATAACCCTGCCAGACAGCCCAGCGTGCGCCGCCACGCAACATGGCATCCATGCCGGCCTCATCGAGCTCGATATCGCCTTTGGAGCCGACGCCTGCGGGAATGCGCTCGAAGAGATGATCCGCCAATCGGCGCTTGCGGCGATCAATATCGCCTTGCGTGAGATCGGTAAGCAGTAGGCGGACGCCGCAGCTCACATCGAACCCGACGCCGCCGGCGCAAATGATTCCGCCTTCATCGGGATCGAAAGCAGCAACTCCGCCGATTGGAAAGCCGTAGCCCCAATGCGCGTCCGGCATCGCATAGGCCGCGCCGACGATGCCGCGCAGGCCGGCCACATTGACGATCTGCTCGAGAACCTTGTCGTCCATGTCGGCGATCAACGCTTCGTCGGCGTAGATGATCGCTGGCACGCGCATATCACCGGCTTGCGGGACCTGCCATGTGCACTCGCCTGTTTTCTCGAGCCGCGATGTGTCCATGTTCAAACATCCACCACGCATTGAGCCATCCACATACCGTCGGCGCTCTCGCTCACATCGGCCATGGTGTAGGTCGCTCCCTTCGGATCGGCCGCGGGCTCGTGCCGCACACGATCAACCGGCTCGCCCCAAATCGTTGCGTCAAGCGATTGGCCGGACAGGACAACCTCGAAGCGGCCGAACAGCATGCCTCTCACATCCATTTCGAAAATGATGGCGTTGATCCAATCCACGAATAGAACAACCATATCCGGTGCCGCGCAAACGATCTTGACCGAGGTCAACTGCCTCACGCGCGCGGGATCGGTCACCACCGACGTCAGAGCCCTTGCGCCTTGCGCAAACGCATCGGCCGGGCTCGGGCCCCAGCCCCTTATGCCGACATCCGCTCCGTGCGGAAACAGCTCATAGCCTTCAATTTTCGAATTCATGTGGTCCGCCAGGCTCGCGCCGTTCAAGCATTTATGAGATCTGCGTCCTTGATATTGATACTGATCAAGCGTGCGTTGCACGCCACGTCTATTTTCGAGGTCCGAACAGGGGTGGGGCTGAGACGGTCTGCCGAGCCCAGGATGGTCCAGCATGTCCGCTAACACCCAGAAGTCGAGCCCTCGGCGCGTCGTGATCATGGGCGCCGCCGGACGGGATTTCCATAACTTCAATATGGTATTCAAGAACAATCCCGGCACCCGCGTCGTCGCTTTCACCGCGGCGCAGATCTCCGGAATTGCCAATCGCCGCTATCCGCCCGCACTTTCCGGACCATTGTATCCGCACGGCATTCCGATCTTCGACGAAGCCGAGCTCGACTCGATTTGCAGGGAAGACGAGGTCGACGAGGTGGTTTTCGCCTACAGCGATGTCACTCACGAAAGTGTCATGCATGCAGCGTCTCGGGCACTTGCAGCCGGCGCCGACTTCACCCTGCTTGGGCCCGCGCGAACCACGCTCAAGTCCAACAAGCCCGTGATTGCCGTAACGGCCATTCGTACGGGCTGCGGCAAATCTCAGGCGGCCCGACATCTCTCCAAATTCCTGAAGGGGCGGGGCCTTCGGGTTGGCGTGATCCGCCATCCGATGCCTTATGGCGATCTTGCGCGCCAGCGCGTGCAGCGGTTCGCGAGACCTGACGACCTAAACGCTGCGCAGTGCACGAATGAGGAGCGCGAAGAGTACGAGCCGCACATCGAAGCCGGAAATGTTGTCTGGGCGGGAGTCGACTACGCCGCGATCCTGGATGCTGCGGAGCGCGAAGCCGATGTCATTGTCTGGGATGGCGGCAACAACGACTTCTCCTTCATCACGCCGGACCTTCATATCGTCATCACCGATGCGCTGCGGCCCGGCCAGGCACTTCACTATCACCCCGGCGAGGCCGTGCTGCGTATGGCCGACATCGTCGTCATCAACAAGGTCAACGTCGCGTCAGCTGCCGATATTGCGCAAGTGGCAGCGGAGACTCGCGAGGCCAACAAAACAGCACGGATCGTTGAGGCAGCCTCCCATGTCGTTGTAGAGAACCCGCATGCACTGCGTGGAAAACGCGTGCTTATCATCGAGGATGGGCCGACCATCACGCATGGCGGCGCGCCTCATGGTGCAGGCTATGCTGCGGCGAAAGCCAGCGGTGCGGTGATCGTCGATCCCAGGCCTTTCGCCGCCCCCGCGATTCGAAAGATCTACAATCGCTATCCGCATATTGGGCCTGTGCTTCCCGATGTCGGCTATCAGGAAAGCGAGCGGGATGCCTTGCGTGAAACCATCGAACGATCGAATGTCGATCTCGTCTTGGTCGCGGCTCCCATCGACCTCAAGTCGACCCTTAAGCTCGATCTGCCAGTTGTCCGAGTTCGTTATGACTATGCGGATCACGGCGACCCGACGCTCACGTCGCTCGTTTCCGATTTCCTTGAGCGTCGCCCTTCGAACTAGGAGTGGCTCACCTTGCGTCTTGTAATCGCGCTCGGCGGTAATGCGCTCCTGCGGCCCGACCAACCGCTGACCGCCGCTGCTCAACGCGATAACGTGCGCATCGCTGCGGCCTCAATCGCCGAGATAACCCGCAATCATCAAGTCGTCCTAACGCATGGAAACGGACCACAGGTGGGTTTGCTAGCAGAGTCCGCAAACGGCGAGGCATGGCCGCTCGACGTCTTAACCGCCGAGACCGAAGGAATGATCGGATATGTACTTCAGCAAGAACTTGAGCACAGGCTTGATGGACCAGTGGCAACTTTGCTGACGCAGGTCGTCGTCGATCCGAATGATCCTGCCTTTCAGAATCCATCAAAGCCAATTGGCCGAGTTTATGATGCAGTATCCATCGAGCGCTTTAAGAAAGATCGCAGGTGGTCCGCCGCACGTTACGGCTCGGGGTTTCGCCGCGTCGTTCCCTCCCCAATGCCGCGAGAAATCCGAGAGATCACGGCTATCCGGACACTGGTTGACTCGGGAATACCAGTCATCTGCGCGGGGGGCGGCGGCATTCCCGTTGTTGCTGCTGACACCGGCGCGCTCTCCGGCGTTGAAGCTGTGATCGACAAGGATCACACTTCTGCACTTATTGCGCGCGAGCTTGGCGCCGACGCATTGCTCATCCTGACCGATGTCCCTGCAGTCTACACGGGATGGGAAATGCCGATGAAACGCGCCATCAAACGCGCAACGCCAAAGGGGCTTGAAGGCTATCAGTTCGCCGCGGGTTCCATGGCGCCGAAGATCGCGGCCGCTTGCTCATTCGTCAAAGCAACACGCGGCTTTTCCGCTATCGGCGCTCTCGGAGAGGCTGAAGCCCTCCTCGGCGGTCATGCCGGCACGTTGATAAGCAGTGATGGCCCGGATCTCGTTTGGTACGACTAGAATTTTACTGCATTTTCTCCTTGACCTGAATCAACACGCCGATCCCACATCCGAACGACTCTTTGCTCGTTGGAGGCCGCTCGAATGCCGATGCTTAATGTCGAGATCGCCGATAGGTTCGATGAAATCGCCGATGTTCTCGACGTACAGGGCGCCAATCCGTTTCGCATTCGGGCCTATCGCAACGCGGCGCGCGTGCTGCGGTCTTATGGCGATGAGATGTCTGATCTCATTGCGCGCGGCGCCAAGCTCGATGAGGTACCATCGATCGGTCACGACCTCGCGCTTCGGATCCAAGAGCTTGTCACGACCGGCAAAAGCGCGGAGCTCGACAAGATCAAGAAAGCTGTGCCGCCAATCGCGCTCGAGCTCTTGAAGATCCCCGCCATCGGACCGAAACGCGCCAAAGCACTATGCGAAGGTCTTCATATCAAGTCATTGGAACAGCTTCATCGGGCTGCGCTCGATCATCGGATCAAAGAACTCAAGGGATTCGGTCCAAAAGCCGAAGAAGCGATCCTGGCCTCCGTCGAGCAGAAGCGCGCGCGGCCCGAGCGCATCAAGCTCGCTGTTGCCTCTGCCTTTGCCGACGCGCTTGTCGAACACATGAAGAAGGCACCTGGCATCGGCAAGGTCGTTGTCGCGGGAAGCTTTCGGCGCGGACAAGAGACCGTGGGCGATCTTGATATTCTCGCAACTGCAAGCGATCAGGCGGCCGCCATCAAGCACTTCACGTCCTTTGAGCAGGTGCGCCAAGTCGCGGCGGCCGGCGGAACGCGCGCAAGCGTGATCTTAAGATCCGGCCTGCAAGTCGATCTTCGCGTCGTTGCTGAAAAGAGTTACGGCGCGGCGCTTTACTATTTCACCGGCTCGAAAGCGCACAATATCGCCATCCGCAGGATCGCCCAGCAGAAGGGACTGAAAATCAGCGAGTACGGTGTGTTTCGCGGCGAGAAGGAGATTGCCGGCGCAACGGAAAGCTCGGTGCTTGCCGCTGTTGGGCTGCCCTATATACCTCCGGAGTTGCGCGAGGATCGCGGCGAGATTGAAGCAGCGCGTGAAGATAAGCTTCCGCAGCTGATCGAGCTTGAGGATTTGAAGGGCGACCTTCATTGTCACTCGACCTATACCGATGGCAAGAACACGATTGCAGAGATGTCGTTAGCTGCAAAGGCGGTGGGCCTGTCTTACATCGCCATCACGGATCATTCGCCGCGCCTCAAAATGCTGCACGGCATCGACGCCAAAGTCCTGCGTAAGCAGATTGATGAAATTGACGAGCTCAACGCAAATAGTTCCGGTGCG
>JBAQHC010000570.1:0-6436 GCA_049288095.1 Alphaproteobacteria bacterium
CTGCGCGCGCGCCTTCTGCCGCACGATCCAGGCATCTCTTCCCTTGATGAGACGATATTTGTGTAGTCCCGAATGCTTTAGCTCAACTTGATACATGGCCTAGCTCGCAGGTTTCTACCTGCGAGGCTAAGCGACAATGCTAAACATTACTTTCACTGGAAGTGATATTGAATCAAATCTTAGTCTTCACTCCGCGGCGGATTTGGGCACGTAGATTTCACCGCCGGTTTTTTTGAACTCCTCCGACTTCTTCGCCATCGCCGCGCGGATCTCTTCGCTCTCCGTAGACCTGCCCTCAAGACTAATGTTGAGGTTCCACCTCTTTGGCTACCATGCACTCAACACCAAGAGCACCGAAATCGGCAGCGACATCTCCGGAAAGAATGCGAGTGGCCCTTTCGTCGCCTTTCAGCGCGTAATCCATGTGACACAAGGCAAGGCTTCGCACGAATAGATGAGCTTGCGCAGCTGAGCAAAGCTCCGCGATCGGACGCATATCGCGCGCGAGCCACGCGAGATCGCCCGCCATGGGCGTCGTGCGTATGGCTTCGTGCTGCGCCTCGACATCATCGACAAAATGAAGGTGATCAGCCCGGCGCAGGATCACCATTCGCTTTGGCGACAGCATCCGCTCGAACAGCTCATACATGCCGTCAAGCGGCAGAGGAGCGTCATCTTCCGCGACTAAATAGAGTGTCGGGACGTCGCGTCCCCAATCGAACGTCAAATGCACGGGAAGAATGCCCGGCTTTCGTCGGGTGGCTCCGGCAGGCGCCAGTGCGACGACTGCTCTGATGCGCGGCTCGACCTCTGGCGTAGCCAGCGCCGTCCATCCGCCAAAGCTGTGACCAATGATACCGATTCGATCCGAATCGAGCGTCAGACCAAAGCCGGATGCGTGGTCAAGCAAATGATCAATCAGAAAACGGATGTCCGGCACGCGGCTTGAGATCATGCCATCGATGCGCGCCGCAGCCTGCTCCTTCGAATCTCCAAGCTTGAACGCGAGCTCAGGCGCGATCAGCTCGGAATGATCCATCGCTGCGACGACATAGCCGTAACTTGCAAGGTGTGTATGCAGAAACGTGGCGGCGCGTCGCCCGCCTCCGCTGTGATGCGAGAAAACGATGAGCGGAAACCGCTCAGGCGCGGCTGCCGCATCTCGAACTGCCGACTGGCGCCGAAGCGTCTGGTTTGCGCCGGCCCTGAAGCTGTCCTGCGTCTCGGGCGCCAGATCCCTTCCGGCATAGCGCGCGGCCGCCGGAAACCAGATCTCGACGGGGAAGGAGCGATTGCGCGTTGCATCGTGCGCTTCGATCGTGCGCACGCTCACGGGGAAGGGCCCGCGCGCAAAGGGGTAGTCGTCAGCCGCCATCGCTCCCTCCCAGATCGACCTCGGTCAAGGTTACTCCGCGGCGGATTTGGGAACGTAAATTTCGCTGCCGGATTGCTTGAACTCCTCCGATTTCTTCGCCATCGCGGCACGGATTTCGTCGGTGCTCATCCCCTCACCCTGCCCCCGGATCAAGTCCGGGGCAGGCTCTCTCCCCGCAAGCGGGGCGAGGGTAACGGAGTTCTGGCCGCGCGCGGCGTCGCGCACTTCCTGGCTAATTTTCATCGAGCAGAATTTGGGCCCGCACATCGAGCAGAAATGCGCGATCTTGGCGCCGTCCGCCGGCAGCGTCTCGTCGTGATAGGCGAGCGCCGTCTCCGGATCGAGCGACAGATTGAACTGATCGGCCCACCGGAACTCGAAGCGCGCTTTGGAGATCGCATCATCGCGCACGCGCGCGGTCGGATGGCCCTTTGCGAGATCCGCCGCATGCGCCGCGATCTTATAGGCCATCACACCCGCTTTCACATCGTCACGGTCCGGCAGGCCCAAATGCTCCTTGGGCGTCACATAGCAAAGCATCGCCGTGCCGAACCAGCCGATCATCGCGGCGCCGATTGCCGAAGTGATATGATCGTAACCGGGCGCAATGTCGGTCGTGAGCGGCCCAAGCGTATAGAACGGCGCCTCGTCGCACGCGGCGAGCTGGCGGTCCATGTTTTCCTTGATCTTGTACATCGGCACATGACCGGGGCCTTCGATCATCACCTGCACATTGTGGCGCTGCGCAATGCGATTGAGTTCACCCAGCGTTTCAAGCTCGGCGAACTGCGCGGCATCGTTGGCATCCGCTGTCGAGCCGGGGCGCAAACCATCGCCGAGCGAGAACGAAACGTCGTATTGCGCGAGGAGCGCGCAAATCTCCTCGAAATTCGTGTAGAGGAAATTCTCCTTGTGATGCGCGAGGCACCATTTCGCAAGGATCGAACCGCCGCGCGAAACGATGCCGGTGACGCGATCGACCGTGAGCGGAATATGCGATAAGCGCACGCCCGCGTGCACGGTGAAATAGTCAACGCCCTGCTCGCATTGCTCGATCAGCGTGTCGCGATAGATCTCCCAAGTCAGCTCCTCGGCAATGCCGCCGACTTTTTCGAGCGCCTGATAGATCGGCACGGTACCAATCGGCACTGGCGAGTTGCGCACGATCCACTCTCTAATCGTGTGGATGTGCCGTCCGGTCGAAAGGTCCATCACCGTGTCGGCGCCCCAGCGCGTCGACCACACCATCTTCTCGACCTCTTCGGCGATTGATGACGAAACCGCCGAGTTGCCGATATTGGCATTGACCTTGGTGAGGAAATTGCGGCCGATGATCATCGGCTCGGTTTCCGGGTGATTGATGTTGGCCGGGATGATCGCGCGCCCACGCGCCATCTCATCGCGCACGAATTCCGGCGTGACGTAATCAGGGATCGCTGCGCCGAAGCTTTCGCCGCTGCGCTTCAGATTCGCCACACGAGCACGCCCGAGATTCTCACGCACGGCGATATATTCCATCTCCTTGGTGACGATGCCCGCGCGCGCATACTCCAATTGCGTGACGCGGCGGCCGTGCTTGGCGCGCAGCGGTTTCAACCCCGCGCGGTCGAACACTTCGACCGACAGTTTCTCGCCGGGCTTCAAGCCATCGTCTTCCGGCTTGCGAACGCGCCCGTCATACTCTTCCACATCACCGCGTGCGAGAATCCAATCGCGCCGTAGCGGCGAAAGCCCTTTGTAGATGTCGATCTTTGCCGAAGGGTCCGTATACGGACCGCTTGTATCGTAAAGCCGCACCGGGGGTTCGCCGCCCGACAGCGCAACTTCACGCAAAGCAACTTTCACTTTCGGATCGCGATCACTCGCGACGAAGATCTTCTTCGACGCCGGCAATGCGCCCGTCGTGATGCGGGCTTCGGTGAGCGTTATGGATTTCAATTTGGATTGTGGTGCAGCCATGGGGTCCCTCCTTTAGGGTTCCTTGGCCGGACGTGGTTTGGAAGGCCGAGTGAGTCTCTCGGCCGCATCTCCCTCCCTACGCCGGTCCTAACCGGTTCAGGTTCGAAGGGACAAGAGAGCGCCGGCATTCCGGCATCCCAATCTCAGCCGCTCAGCCGCGGCGCCCCTGGGAACTGATGTGATCATGGCCCCACCACACGCCAAGTCAAGGGCAAGGTTTGCGCGCAGCCCATAATGCCCAGGCGCAAAACAGTACGGCCACCTTCGCGCACGAAGGTGACCGCATTCATTGATGAAACTTGAGATGCTGAAGCGCTATTTGCGGTTCCAGGTCTCGGTCCGCGACATCGGCTTGCCGTCGGGGCCAGTTCCCTCAATTGTTACGTTTTGCTGCTTGCCGTCGGCCGAAAGCTTCGACGTCACCTTGCCTACCGGCTTGCCCGCTTTGCTCTCGGCAATCACCAACGTGTTCGGATCGGGGCTCGTCACCTCGACGGAGTCGACATTGCCCTCGCCCGTCACTGCGCTTGGCTTTCCATCCAGGCTGTAAGTCGCTTCTTGGTGCGTGGTCTTGCCGTCGGCGCCAACCGCGTCAACCGCCGAGTTCCATTTACCGCCGCCGGCGTCAGACGTGACCATCGTTATGCTCTTCGGTGCCGGCGGTGCACCGGCAGCAGGCGGTGGCATCTTAGAGAGATCCAACACCCACGTGCCCAGGAATTTCGGGCTGGCTGCGGCGTTGGCGCAAACGGCAGCCAAGCTCAATCCCGCCACGGCGGCGGCCGCGAAAAATACGCGTCTCATCTTCATGTTCTGCTCCTCCTCGATTTGCCGTTTTCGTTTACTTGCGCTTCCAAACGTCGTTGGTAGTCGTCTTGTTGTCGGCCGAAACCATCGTCGCATTCTGCGTGTTGCCGTCAGCTGAAAGCTTGCTGGTCAGCGTATCGACGAGCTTGCCGCCCTTCTTTTCCGCGATCACCAAGGTATTGGGATCCGGACTCGTGAATGCGTTGGTATCGATATTCGGATCGCCTGTGACTGGATTATCCTTGCCATCGGCTGCGTAAGTCACTTCCGTCTTGGTGGTCTTGCCATCAGCAGCCACTGTCTCGACGGTCGATTTCCACTTGCCGCCGCCGGCATCTGAGGTGACGAGCGTTACGCTCTTAGGCGGCGGCGGGCTTGCCGGCATTCCGGTCACATCTAGCGACCAAGTGCCGAGAAATTTCGCGCTCGGCGCCGCGTTGGCGCTCACTGCCGCAAGACCAAGCCCCGCGGCCACCACGATACCAAGCAACAATTGCTTCGACTTCATGACATTCCTCCTCGTTTTTGGACGCACTTCTTGCGCGGCGTTCCTGCGCCGAGCGCAACATTGCTGTTCGAACATCGAGCGATACGGCCACGCAAACCCCACGCAGCGTGGCGACAGAACGAGATCACGAGATCTCGGCACGCTAATATTCGATTTTCGATGTCAAAATAAAGGCATGTGCCGTCGCGACTGCGAA
Organism: Alphaproteobacteria bacterium; assembly: GCA_049288095.1. Classification (GTDB taxonomy): domain Bacteria; phylum Pseudomonadota; class Alphaproteobacteria; order CAWBKL01; family CAWBKL01; genus CAWBKL01. Next base: position 4,846 of record JBAQHC010000570.1, read on the forward strand.
CGGTGCCTACGCGCATACACTGCGAGTGCTCGGCCCATGCGGGCCTTGACTTCCGCGCGATCGCTCTGTCCCATGCGCCGAGGTCGAGTAGGCGACCGACGGTCCGCGTGAAGGGTTGAACCCGCCTGACGCATTGATTGCTGATCCATCTTCTTTCTTGCCCGAGACCGCGGACGCCGGGCGCCTAGAGAAAGAAGGTGTCATGACTAAATCTCTTCCTTCCCGTCCCGATATTGCGTGGCTGAAGAAAACCGCGAAAGAGCGGCTTTCGGAAATGCGCACGCACGATGCTTCGGCCAAGCTTTATCAAGCCCAGCTCGAGCTTGCGCGCGAATACGGCTTTCAAAGCTGGCGGGCGCTTGCAGCTCATGTCGAATCGCACAGCCTTGATGGCGAGATCATCCGTGCGGCGGCGGAGGGCCGCGCAAGCGATCTCGCCAAGCTCTTGGACGAACATCCGGCCAAGCTCGCGGTAAGCGGGGGCAGCTTTGGCCGGCCCTTGCTCCATCACGCCGCCGAACATGGCCATCTCGATTGCATGCGCTTCTTGCTCGACCGCGGCTTTGCCATCGACAAGCGCGACAAGCTCGACAATGCGAGCGCCTTGCACTGGGCGGCGCAAGCCGGCCAACTTGAAGCCGTGCGGCTCTTGCTCGACCGCGGCGCAAACCCTGACGGCGCGGGCGATGAGCATGAGGCGGGCGTCATCGGCTGGGCCATGGTCTTGGCTGGCCCGCGCAAGGAAGTTGCCGAGCTGCTTCTTGCGCGTGGCGCGAGTCCGACAGTCTTCGCCGCGGTTGCACTTGGGCGCGAGGATCTCGTGCGCGCGCTCGCCGAGGCCGGGCCCAACATTGTCGACGCACAAATGAGCCGTCATGAACGGCGCCAAGCGCCCTTGCATTTTGCAGTGGCGCGCAATCTGCCGGAGATGGTCCGCTTGCTGATCGAGCTCGGCGCCGACGCTTCAGCAAAGGACGACCACGGGGCGACCCCGCTCCAATATGGGTCAAGCCGCACGGACCCGCGCATCGCCGGAATGCTGATCGAGGCCGGTGCCGACCCGGCATTGCGCGGCAACTATTTCGAAAGCTCGACGCCGCAGATCGAGGTCAAGAGTATTGCCGCCTCGATCGACTACTTCGTGCAAAAGCTCGGCTTCGAGAAGGAATGGGAAGCCGGCAACCCGGCGAGCTTCGCCTGCGTCTTTCGCGACGATGTCTTCATCTTTCTCAGCTCGCAACATCCACAGCTCGGCCGCACGCAGATCGCGATCAGCGTGCGTGATGTCGATGCGCTTCACGAAGAATACAAGGCGCGTGGCGCAACGATTCTTCAGCCGCCGCAAAGCCGGCCATGGGGCGGACGGACCATTGTAGTTGTCGATCTGGACGGCAATCTCCTCAGCATCGCATCGCAAATCGCGACGCCGGAACCGGGCGTGCTGCGCTAGGCGATACCTGAGGGCCGGCGCGAGTCTCGTGGCGGCCCTTCTTCAGTTTTGGCTCGGCTTGGATTGCTGGGTCGCCGCTTGCCCGCTGTTTGTTGGCTCGTGCTTCGCGTGCCTATGCGCGATTCGCACCTCAGTTTCATT
>JBAQHC010000571.1:0-1648 GCA_049288095.1 Alphaproteobacteria bacterium
GTTCTAATCACATTGATTGCATTTCCATAACCTGTGTCGATATCCGCAATTACAGGAACGTTTACGGCATTGATAATATTGCGAACGGTCGATAAATTTTCAGTAAAGGTAAGTAACCCTACATCCGGTTTTCCCAACAGGCTGGCGGCAATGCTAAACCCAGAGGTCGCCACCACTTTAAAACCAACAGCTTCGATCACTCTGGCACTCAGGGCATCATATGCCGATACAACCAAAAGATATTCACTTCCGTTGAGGATCTCTTTTAGACGTCCTGGGTTATCCATTCTTCAACTCCTTCTTTTCAACTATTTATGCTGAGATCGTTCTTAGTTGACAATTGCCACGCCATCGTGGACTAATCTAATGTTGTTTTACAATCGAATAGCCATTGTACTCATATTCATGAATACCAAACCTTAAAGGAGGGGGTGTTCATGAAAAAGACCATTCTGAAGAAGCGGTCAGGAACTGTGCAATGGTATTTAGTCGGGGCGGTATAGTTCAAAGGACCCAGCTTGGTTTCAAGATCAGTCTAAGCAACATCACATCAGTCCCCACCGGATCATCGCAGAGGCAGAAGAAACGGTCAAGGTGGTAGGACTCAGCCTCAACAATAACGGTTCCTTCTGCGGTCATCAGGCGATCCTCTGGAAGCTGGTTGTGGTTGCTGTCGATGTCAAACAGCAAAAGTTAAACCTCTTCTTGGGGAAAAACCCAGGTTGAAGAATATAAATACCGTTTAAGGTGATCCAGTCAAACAAACATAACAACCCAGGACCGGCTTCAATCAGTCTTGGGATCCCATCATGTTGTGGCAGCTTTTCTAAACCACAATGTCGTGGTAGTTGTAACTTAGATTCTATTCCTTTCAACTTCTATTTCTTTTCAGCCGCCTCTTCTGCTTTGAGTACATTTATAATTTTGCTCACTTCTAAAAAGTCTTTCTCCACGCGCTCCTTCATCTTATCCCTAGGCAAATACACGACAGGCGTACCCATTCGATTCATCACGTTGATAAAGTTTGAATCTTTCACTGCTTTACCAAAGGCGTCATCTAACTTTTTCAGCGCATATTCCGGAATTCCTTTGGGTCCAAAAATTCCCATGAAATTAGCGACCCGTATTCCGTACAGTTCTTCTACTGAAGGAATATTTTCGTATCCCGGCATCTTCTCTCTACATAAATACAACAGGGGACGAAGTTTCCCCTCTTTGATATACGACATTGTAGAAGGATCTATGGAGGCTCCATACATGCTAATATGTCCTCCGAGTATGTTAGTAAGAACCTCTGCGCTTCCCTTAAAGGCAACATAAGTAAGCTTAATCTGTTCTTTTTTTTCAACCTGCCAAAGAGTAATGCCCTTAATATCCGTTGACTTAGCCCCCGTAATGCCAATTTTAGCGGCGCCGGGATTCTTTTTCGCCCATTCTGTAAACTCTTTCCAGGTTTTCCACGGAGCATCTGACCTTACCATTACCTGATAAAGATACACTCCAAAGTTCATGACTTGCGTGAAAGCACTTAGGTCCTTATACTGAACAGCTCCTGAAAGGGGAGCTACAATCAAATTCGAGGACGCTGATGCTCCGAGGTTATAACCGTCAGGAGCGGCATTCATCACGGAAGTAGCTGCCAGAGCAC
>JBAQHC010000572.1:0-1931 GCA_049288095.1 Alphaproteobacteria bacterium
CGACCGACCTCATCCTTGCGCGCAAGCGCGTCAAATTCTCAGGCCTCCTCGCGACCTGGATGATCATGGCGATGCTCATGCTGTTCAACAATTGGGTCTCGCTTTGGAGCTTGAGCAACCTGAAATACTGGTCGCTCGGCGAAATCGCTCTCCAATTTTCGACCGCAATCGTGCAGTATTTCACGTGCTCGCTCGTCTCGATCAAAGTCGAGCGCCATGAGCCTGCCGATATGCCGGCCTTTTTCCAAGACGAGCGCCCGGTCATCATGGCCTCGATGGTAGCGACGATGACTATTGCGATGATCGGAAATTACCTTGATCGAAACACATCCAGCGGCGGGCCAAACGGCTGGGTCGGCCCTGATATTGCCGATGCCGTCGGCGGTATTCCGCTGCTGCTCGCGGCATTCGCCAAGCCGAGATGGCTGCAATGGCTGGCAGCGATTCTAATGCTGAGCTTTGTCGGATATTTTCTCGTGTCCTACACCGGCGGCTGAGCGGGTGAGATTTAAACACGAAGACCACAAAGAGGTCACAAAGGACACCAAGCCTCTTTGCGATCTTCGCGCATTCTTTGTGTTCTTAGTGTTTAGAAGCTTTCAGTCGTTGCTGACGAGGCGGCACGGGATCGGCGCGTTCTCATCGGTGTGCCAGCTGGCGCAGATGCGGTGATAGCCATCGGCGATGATGAGCGGGCGGCCCCGCGCGCCATCGCCGCGCACCAGCAGCACCGGCGAGAGCGCCTTGTTGTCGGCAATCTTTTGAAGATCCGCCGCCACGTGCGGATTGGTCTTGTCAAGCCCCGGCAGGCCGCTCGCCCGCAGAAGGTCTTTGGCCTTTCGCCACTCGATCTCGCCGTGCTTCAGTTTCTTCACGAGCTTCTTCGCAGCCTTCTTCTCGAATAGAAGCGTGAGATATTCCTCCGCCGCCGGATAATCATGGTCCTCGGGCTCCACTTTCCAGAGCTGAATGTCCGCCATCGCCGGCCCCTTGGTTCTTCGCCCGCCGGAATATGGCACGGACGGGGCGCCGGCCTCTATCCACAAGACGCACCCGGTGCGGCTAGCCAGCCCCGAGAATCCACCCTATAAGGCTGGCTTTAGCCCATAACCCAAGTGCCCGAAGAGGCGCCTTCCCCGAAGCCGCGCCGTCTTCCGCGCGCGAACCTGCGAGTGCGATGAAGAAAGACGCAACCCGCCCCACACACTCGTCCCCTCCCCCCTTGAGGGGGAGGGTTAGGGAGAGGGGTTTCGTGGGCATCGAGACCGCGCGCGAGTTGCGCCGCAATCAAACGCCGGCTGAAAGCAGGCTTTGGATGGCGCTCCGCCGAAAGCAAATCGAGGGCATGATATTTCGCCGGCAACATCCAATTGGACCCTACGTCACGGATTTCTTCTGCCCTGCCGCCAATCTAATCGTCGAGTTGGACGGCGCCTCGCATGACAACGATACCCTTCATCAGCGCGATACAGTGCGCACAAACTGGCTCGAAGAACGGGGCTACTCGGTGATGCGGTTTTGGAATTCTGAGCTCGACACAAATCTTGATGGCGTGGTCGCCACGATTCGCAATGCGGTCATTGCGGCGCGCGCCCCCTCTCCCGGCCTCCGGCCACCCTCTCCCTCAAGGGGAGAGGGTAAAAAGGGAGGCTGACCGGTGCCTAAGCGCACCGACATCAAGAGCATCCTGATTATCGGCGCCGGGCCGATCATCATCGGCCAGGCTTGCGAGTTCGATTATTCGGGTGTTCAGGCCTGCAAGGCGCTGAGGGCCGAGGGCTATCGGATCATTCTCGTCAATTCGAATCCGGCGACGATCATGACCTACCCGGAATTCGCCGACGCCACCTATATCTAGCCGATCACGCCAGAGTTCGTCGCCAAGATCATCGCGCGCGAGCGGCCCGACGCGCTGCTCCCCACCATGGGCG
>JBAQHC010000573.1:0-2712 GCA_049288095.1 Alphaproteobacteria bacterium
GATCATCCCCCTTTTCGCTGGCAGCCGGACCGTCGAGTTTTGCTGCAAGCCGAAATCGACGCTGCAGTTCTGCATCTCTATGCACTGAACCGATCGCAGGCTGAATGGTTGCTCGATTCTTTTAAGGTCCTTCAAAAATATGAAGAGCGCGATGTTGGTGAATATCGTACGAAGCGCGTGGTACTAGAAATCTACGATGAGATTGCAGCGGCCAAACAAACGGGGCGTGTCTATAAGACACGACTGAATCCGGTTCCGGCCGATCCAAGCTGCTGCCATGCGCCGCCAACGGCTCGCAGCACCGCAAGAGTGGGATGATTGCATGGCGCTCTCACCTATCGACCGTATTCGTCTCGATAAGGCCGCTGTTGATGAGGGCTTTGGCTTAAAGCACCCTGACGAGGGAGACTGGTTGGCCTACGACAGTCTCGGTACGCCAGCTTCAATCAGGCTGACGTGCGCCGGGCATAACTATCTGGTTGCCGTCAACCACACGGGTGCAGCCTCAGACCTTGCCGAGCGTTGGAAAAAATGGCCAGAGGGGGAGGAACTCGTCGCACCGGCTGGTTTCATCGCATTTGTCGTAATAGACACGGCCCCACTGCATCATCTTGTGCGAGAGATTTGGCGCTTGGGCCGAGCTCTCCCCGTCGAACCATTGCGGGAATTCGATGCGAAGACGCGAAGCCTCCCGCGCACGACTGAAGCCGAGAGATTGGTCATTCAGCGCGTTGGACAGGATGTATTTCGTGAAGCCTTGTTTACGTATTGGGATGGATGCTGTGCCGTAACTGGTGTTGCAGAGCCGCGCCTCCTCCGCGCCAGCCACATCAAGCCTTGGGCCAAATGCGATACGGACGCCGAGCGTCTGGATGTCTACAACGGCCTCTTGCTCGCGGCGCATCTCGATGCCGCGTTCGACGCGGGCCTGATTTCATTCAGGGATGATGGGGCGATAGTGTTTTCGCCTCAATTTGCCCAGAAGGACCGCGAAATCCTTGGCATTCACGATCGACTTATCTTGCGCCGTGTAGCTGCACGACATCACCCGAATCTTGCCTGGCACCGTGCATTCTTCCTGGGAAATAAGACCGGTTAGTCGTTCAGCCCTAGCAGTACATTCTCGCCACAAACTCGCCACAGCGCCGAACGGGGCAAACTGGAGAATGGCGGAATTCTGCGGGTTACAGCGGGTGCTTTTTACAAAGCAAAAACGGGCTGCAAAGCCCGTTTCTTTCCATAGTATTCGTCTAACTCATTGATTTTAAAATGGTCGGGATGACAGGATTCGAACCTGCGACCCCTTGCACCCCATGCAATACCCATTCAAGTAAACACAACGGCTTAAGCTGTTGTCGCCACAGACTCGCCACAAGGTTTTCCAAGGTTAGTGCTTTCGAGGGCTTCCGGATCGAAGCGCTATAAGAAGCTCTGCTGAATCGATTTCGCTTTCCTCGTCCACGCCAAGGAACGTCTGTGCAGCTTTCTGGAATAGATGCTCCCTTTCACTATTGGCCTGCAACTCCACGATAAGGAAGGGCACTACACGCTCGTCGTGGCGACGCGCCAAGCCGTGCAACGCCTCAGCTCGGGTGATCTCATCGCTGTCGTTGGCACGCCGCAGCAAAGCCGCCCGTATCTCAGGTCCGTCGATGGAAACCGTCTGTCCGATACCGGTAGTGGCCCAGTCGCGCGCCCTGTCATAGGGGTCTTCCATCAATTCAAGCAGCGCCTGCACGGATGCCGGATTCTCGGTGCCGCAGAGAGCAAAGGCGACGTTGTGCCGGATTTCCTCGTCCGTATGATTCTTAAGGGCGATGAGTTCTGGCTCGCATCGGCGGTTGCGGAGATGACCCAACGCGGAAACCGCCATCATCATGACTCCGGGATCACGATCGTGTCGCACAAGATTTAGGAGCGCGTCGCAGCATTCCTCGGGATAGCTCCTTTCAGGCGAGCCCAGCTCCCCCAGAATCGCGGCCCCTAAAATTCGCTGCCTCGGTTCTGGCGCGGCGCACAAGGCGAGCGCGCCTTCCAGGACATCGCGAGTTCCTCGCGCGTGCAGAACAGCGAGAGCGTCATAGCTTGCGAGCAGATCGTCGTTTGTCTGCTCGGTGTGGGCGAGCACATTTGCAGCCGGCAACGCTGTTGCGATCAACTCAGCCGTAGTCCGCTGATCCTGCTGCAAGCGTTGTAACCCGGTTAAGCGCGGTGCTTCGTTAGCCTTGGCTTCATTTGGCATCGTATTTAGCCACTTCTTCAGGGGAAAGCGGCTGCACACCCCAAAATGTTTTAAAGTCCACCACGATCGCATACGGGACTACAGGAAAAAACAAATACGAAAGAATTGTCGAACCGACATGGAGATAACCACAAACGATAATAGCAATAACATACGTAGCGAACATTACGCTGGAGGCCATGTGAGCGATGTAGGCTTCTTTGCTCAGTAAATATTTTCTGCGTCTCCTAGCACTAAACAAAACTTTACCCGGCTCGACCTCTACCGTTCCTTTTAGGATGGCTTTTTCTATCAATAGAGGTAACGCCACTCGCTTAACTTCCTGCCGCCGCAACTTCGCCTGACGACCTCTTGCGCATGGAAGCGAGTAAGCCCGGCGTTTTATCGGCCTTGGCTTCCACCCGTTCGATTAGATGGCCGTACACGTTAAGCGTGGTGCGAATGTCCTCATGACCCATGAGGTACTGCAC
>JBAQHC010000574.1:0-3835 GCA_049288095.1 Alphaproteobacteria bacterium
CGGAACAGCGCGCCGCCGCCGGGCAAGGCGACCTCCTGTGCCGCAGCCGCAACATCGGCGGCCGCCTGCGGCCCCGCCTCCTTCAGGAGCGGAATTATGTCGCTAAGCGCTGGCATTGCCCTCCCGCCGACTACATCGCGGCACATTAGAGAACCAGCCGAACTCCGCCGCAACATTGACTGATTCGCCAGGCAGGGCCCCTAGGCGTTTTGCTCTCTGTTGTTCACGGTGGATTGTGGCCATTGGCGCTGGTGGCGCTGGCACCGCGCGTTCAACTCCTCTAGAACTATCGCCGTTTGAGTGGGTCTGGGGACGGTTACCCGCTCAATTCCGCCCATGCCCGGCCTGCCACCTGGAGAGCGTTTGGATGACATCGCGAATGATGGGACGACGTTTGCGTGTCCAAAGGCCCTGCGTCGCGCTTTCGCTGCTGTCCTTGGCCGGGCTTCCCTGCAACGCCGTGGCGGCGACCGTCACGATCTCGACCGCGACCACCACGCCGCTTCAAACCGCGACCGTCGATAGCGGCAGTGCGGGTGACATCTCCATTGTTGCCGGCGGCAGCATTGCCCCGGCCACGGCTGCATCGCCGGCCATTACACTCAACTCCCCCAACGCCGTGACGAATGCGGGAACAATCAGCTTCGCCAATCTCGACAACACGATCGGCATCGAGGTGAACCCGGGCTCCGGCTCGGTAACGAATTCCGGGGCGATAAATATTGGGCCGGCAGCCTCGAACGCCGGAACCGGTGTCCACATAACGAGCTATGCCGACAATAAGTTCGGTATCTTAGTCGATGCCGGCACGTTTAACGGCAATATCGATAACGCTGCGGGTGGCTCGATCACTGTCAATGGCGACAACTCTGTTGCCATGGATATCCGGGGTGCCGTCACTGTCGCTAGCGGCAATGTAGGAATCGGCAATGAAGGAACGATCACCGTCACCGGCGACCACTCTGTCGGTATTCGCATCAGCGACCACCTGACAGGCAACTTCATCAGCAACAATATCAGCGTCAACGGTATCGGCCAATTGGGCGATCCTCTCGGCCCGGCCTCAGCGATCCTCATCGAGGCGCCGATCACGGGTGTATTTGAGAGCACGGGTAACATCTCTGTTAGCGGCTACGATCACGCGCCTTCAACCGCCGCCTCCAATGACAATGCAACGCAGATGGGGCAGCAATCGGGCCCAGCGGTCGGCATTGGATCGAGCATTACCGGCGGTGTTTACTTCAAAGGACCCTCGGTCGATGAGCTAGCGGCCATTGCGGCGGGAACAGAACCGGCTGCCAATGAAACGCCCTTATCGAGCGTGACTTCTCTCTCATCGTCGAATGCCGTCCTCATCTCGCCTTCGCTCGCGGGTACGCCAGCGCCGATCACGCTTGGCCCGGTGGGCACTGGCAGCGATGATTTTGACTTTATCAACCGCGGCACCATCAGCAGTAACGGTGAATATGGTGCGTTGACAGCGGGCGGCTCTGGCGTATCGGCGGAAGCCGTGCGAATTCAAGGCGCGGCAGGCTTCCAAACGCTCCTCCCAGACGGTTTGCGCAATGACGGCACGATCGCTGCGACCGCGTTCAGCAATTTTGCGACAGGTCTTGCCATCGGCAATCTCGCAACCGTACCTGTGATTTCGAACGCCGGAATAATCGGCGCCTCAACGACCGGCAGCGGCACTGCTACGGCGATCTCGATCGAACCGGGCGCGAGCGTCACTACGATCGACAACACCGGGAAGATCATTGCCACGGTCAGCGCCGCAACTAATGCAGACGGCACGGTGTCGAGCCCGACTGGCAAGGCGGTCGCGATCGACCTCTCGGCGGCGTCGAACGATATCACCGTCACCAATGATCTGCCGCCCGCTCCACTGAGTGGTGGCGTGATTCAAGGCGATGTGCTGCTCGGCTCGGGCAACGATACATTCGCGATGCATGCCGGAACGATCACGGGCAATATCGTGTTCGGCGCTGGCAATGACAGTTTGCTCGCAACCGGCGGCATCATTGAAGGCAACCTCGATTTCGGCGCCGGCGCGGGCGACGCGCTTTCGATTGATGGCGGCGCGTTTGTTCAAGGCGCGCTTGCCGAGTCCGGCACGCTGGCGATCAGCGTGAACAACGGCACGCTCTCCATCACGTCGGCCAACGCAGTTCCCGTCTCCACAGCACACTTCGGCGCGCAATCGGTGTTGGGTGTTGCGGTGGATACGACTTCCGACACCTCGACCGAGCTTGTTTCTTCAGGCATGGTGACCTTTGATGCAGGCGCCAAGATTACGCCAATCATCAGCGGCTCATTCGGACAAAGCGTCTCGAGAGCAATTGTCACGGCCCCGACATCCCAACTTCAGATCACGGACATTTCGAGCCTTTTGTCGGCGAATGTTCCGTTTGTCTACAACGCCGCGCTCGATGTGACATCGAACGGAACCCTTGACAGCCTCAATCTCACTCTCACGCGCAAGACGACGCAGGAATTGGGCGTGCCGGCTTCCTTGGATCCAGCGCTCGAGGCAATGTTGGCCGCACTGCCGCGCGACCCAAACCTCTTTAACCAATTCGCACAGGTCTCGACACAAGCGGGCTTCAGTTCCGCCTTTGAGCAGCTCATTCCATCCTATACCGACGCGTTTCTGGCGATGGCCAAGCAATCGACGATGACCGCGACGCGCCAAATTCGCGAACGCCTCGAAAATGCTTTGTCTGAGCATCGCGCCGGTGGCGCCTGGGTGAGCGAGAGCATATACACGCTCAACCGTGATCTCGCCGGCGGAACGCGCGGTTACGACGCGCAAGGCACGGTGCTCGGCATCGGCCTCGACGACTACATTACGCGCGGCGTTTTGGCGGGTATCGAATTCGGGCTCGATCACGCCTCCTCCCAGGAAGATGGCGACAATGACAGCCCGGTTGCAGTCACCCGGTGGATGGGCGGCGCCTATATCGGCGCGCGCCGAGGCAATCTCGTCCTTTCCGGATCTGTGCTTGGCGCATTCTCGAATACTGATGCGAAGCGCACGATCATTATCGGCACGGAAACGCGCAATACCAGCGCGAGCTGGAGCGGCAATCGATATTCGGCGGATTTTGCGGCCACCTATCTCGAAAAGCGCGGCCGCTTGAGCATCACGCCGACGGTCGGCATCGACTATCTGCACGTCAGCGACGACGGCTATACCGAGACCGGCGGCACCGATCCCACGGTTGCTTCACCGGGCAATTCGGTTGCCCTTCAGGTCGGTGCGCGCTCTGCGGATGCGGCGATTGCCTTCGGCCAAGTCGTGATCGGCTATGAACTTCTAGGCCAGCAGATCATCGTGCCCTACGAGCCCGGCCAACCCTATGTGCTGCGGCCCGAAATCAAAGTCGGCTTCATGAAGGACTTGATCAGCTCGCCGATCCAGACCAAGGCGCGCTATGTCGGCGATACCAACTACTTCACCATCCCGAGCGATCCGCGCGATACGCAAAGCTTCAATGCGGGTGTCGGGTTCAACTTCGAGACGGCCTACGGCACCATCGGCCTCGATGGCGAAGGCGTATTCGGCGATCACACGACGTCGTTCATCGGCAAGCTCAACGCCACGTTTAGGTTCTAACGGGGCGGGCTGTTTTCCCTACACCGACGCCATTTTTCCTCTCCCTCGGGGAGAGGGCAGGGTGAGGGGTTTGCAAATTGGCAGCGCCTCATCTTTGGACAACCCCTCATCCGGCGCCTGCAGCGCCACCTTCTCCCCGAGGGAGAAGGGTTTCAGCGTCAACCAGGCTTCCTTCAAGCCCTATCGATCACGAACAGCCGCTGGTTGAGCCGCAGGAGA
>JBAQHC010000575.1:0-8136 GCA_049288095.1 Alphaproteobacteria bacterium
TCGGTTTGCATATCGGCGAGCTTCTTTTGAACGAGCTGCGTTGCGGCAATCGGCTTGCCGAACACCACACGTTGCATGGCGTAATCGCGCGCGGCGTGCCAGCAAAATTCCGCCGCGCCCATGGCGCCCCACGAAATGCCATAGCGCGCTTTGTTGAGGCACGAGAACGGCCCGCGTAGGCCTTTCACCTCGGGAAGCATATTCGCTTCTGGCACGACCACATCATCGAAGGCGAGGGCGCCTGTCGATGAAGCGCGCAGTGCAAACTTGTTCTCGAATTTGGTTGCCGAAAACCCTTTCATCCCGCGTTCGAGGATGAAGCCTCTGATTTCGCCATCAAGCTTCGCCCACACGACCGCGACATCGGCGATCGGTGCGTTAGTGATCCAGGTTTTGGAGCCATTGAGCTTGAAGCCGCCAGGGATGCGCACGGCGGTCGATCGCATTGCGCCAGGGTCGGAGCCGCCATTTTCCTCCGTCAGCCCGAAGCAGCCGATAAGCTCGCCCTTGGCGAGGCGGCGGAGATATTTGCGCTTCTGCTCCTCGGTGCCGAATACCTCGATCGGATACATCACGAGCGAGGACTGCACCGACATCGCCGAGCGATAGCCCGAATCGACCCGCTCGATCTCGCGCGCGATCAGGCCGTAAGCGACATGGCTCGCGCCGCCTCCGCCATAGGCCTCGTCTATGGTTGCGCCCAGAAGGCCGAGCGCACCCATCTCCTTCATGATCTCGGCATCGAAGTGCTCATCGCGCGTGGCTTGAATAACGCGCGGCATCAGCTTCTCTTGGGCGTAGGCGCGCGCGGTTTCGGCAATCAGGCGCTCCTCCTCGCTGAGCTGGCGCTCGATGTGAAGCGGATCTTGCCAATCAAAGCCAGGTGCCGAAGTTTTGCTCATGTGTCATCTCAAGCTGCGGATGGCCCAAGATTACACTTATTCGCGGGAAAGCGAGGCACCGGCCTTAGTTGCGGGGCGCCCTGGGGCACTGCTAGACACCATCAACCATGCCGTCGCCGGCCTCGGGTCTTGCTTGTGAATCTTTTGCGCCTCATTTTTCATGTCATGGCCAGCGTCATCCTGAGGTGCTCGGCCCGTGGTTCGAGGCGCGCAAGCAAGAGCGCGCACCTCACCATGGCGGGCCGAGCCTCGAAGGATATCCGGGCCATCCAGACTCGCGGACTTAACGGATTCTGGATCGCCCGAACAAGTCGGGCGATGACACTGTTATTAGGACTTAGCTTAGTCGTGTCATCTGGTGTCAGCGCGGAGGAGCGGCCGCATCGGATCGTTTCCGTCAATCTGTGTACGGATTATCTTCTGTGGCGCCTTGCCGATCGCGGTCAGATCGCCTCGCTCAGCTATCTTGCGGCTGACCCAAGTGAGTCTCTCATCGCGGGTGAGATCAAAGGCATGCCGCTTAATTACGGCCGCGCCGAAGAAGTGCGGCTGATCAATCCGGATCTCGTGCTCGCGGGCACTTATGGCGCGCGTTTCGCCGTCGCGCTTCTGAAATCGCGTGGCTACAAGGTCGTCGAGATCGCACCAGCAAACGGCGTTGATGATATCGCGCCTGAGATCGAAGCGGTGGGCGCGGCAATCGGACAAGAGGCGCGGGCGCGGTCAATGGCTTCCGCAGTGCGCGCGCGGCTTCAATCGCTTCGCGCGAGAATCCCGGCGCGGAAGACAACGGCTATCGTGTTCCAGCCCCGCGGCTTTGCCGCCGGCGCGCCAAGCCTTGCGAACGATGTGCTGACGCTTGCGGGCGCGCGCAATCTCGCGGCCGAAGCGGGTTTCAAAAGTTGGGCGCCGATCGGCGTTGAAGGTTTGCTCGAGCTTGACCCCGAGCTTGTCGTGCTCGATTCGCCGCCTAACGCGCCGCCGTCGATTTCGAGCGAGATCCTGGATCATCGAGCTCTTCGCTACTTCTTCAAGCAGCGGCATATCTTGCGCATCGACGGAAATCTCTGGAGCTGCGGCGCGCCGGAAACGCTTAACGCGGTCGATCAAGTCCGTGCTGCTATCGCCAAATCCAGCGGTGCGAGTCTTGATCCTCCCCGGTTTGCGGGGGAGGTCGGAATGCTGGCGCGAAGCGGCAACATTGCGGGAGGGGGCACTTCCGAACGGCCCCCTCCGACGCTGCGCGCCACCTCCCCCGTAAACGGGGGAGGAGCTTCGCAAGAGGCAACGTCATGGTGAGCTTGTCGAACCATGATGAAGTGGGAGCATCGACACGTACCAGAGCGCGCAGCGAATGGATCGTGCTGCTCACATTGACGGCGCTCGTCGTCATCGCCGCAGCGGCATCGCTGTTGTGGGGCGCAGGGCCGTCGGCCGCACGCACATTTCTTCCCGCGCTCGCCAAGGCCGATTCCAAGATCGTTGGCGTTATCTTTTGGGAAATCAGAGTGCCGCGCACAGCGCTCGCGCTGATGGTCGGCTTCACGCTCGGTGTCACTGGCGCGGCGCTTCAGGGTTTCCTCCGCAATCCGCTCGCCGAGCCGGGACTCGTCGGTGCATCATCAGGCGCCGCGCTCGGTGCGGTCGCAGTGTTCTATTTCAGCTTGTTCGGCTCGGGCGTGATCGCGCTGCCATTCGGTGGCGCCATTGGCGCGCTTGCGGCGCTGGCGATTCTTTATGGCCTCTCAGGGAGCGCGCCTTCGGTCACGACGCTGATCCTCGCAGGCGTTGCGATCAATGCCGCGGCCGGCGCGCTCACCTCGCTGCTTCTTAATCTCGCGCCAAATCCATTTGCGCTTTATGAGGTTCTGTTCTGGCTCATGGGCTCGGTGTCGGATCGCGGGCTCGAACATGTCGCGCTCGCGGCGCCCTTCATGATCATTGGCCTCACAGCAATCTTCATGGCCGCGCGCGGCCTTGATGCGCTCACGCTCGGCGAGGATGTCGCCCAAAGCCTTGGCGTGCACATGAAGCGTCTCAGGCTTGCCGTGATCGGCGGAACAGGCCTTGCGGTCGGCGCGGGCGTTGCCGTCACCGGCATTATCGGCTTTGTCGGCTTGATCGTGCCGCATCTTGTACGGCCGTTTGTCGGTCATGTGCCGAGCAAGACGCTTTTGCCTTCTGGTCTTGCGGGCGCGGCGATGCTGACGCTTGCCGATTTGCTCGTGCGCCTCTTGCCTGGGCAAGAGCTCAAGCTTGGCGTCGTCACCGCGCTGATTGGCGGCCCGTTTTTCTTGATGCTGATCCTAAGGCGCCGGAGCGAGCTCACATGAGCGGGCTTACGGTTGAAGATCTCTCCGTCACCATCGGCACGCGAAAGATTCTCGAGGCCGTGAGCTTCTCGCTTTCGCCGGGCGAAATTGTCGGGCTCATCGGCCCCAATGGCGCCGGCAAAAGCACCGCCTTGCGCGCTGTGCTGGGCTTCATCGCATTCGAAGCCGCTCGCATCGACATGGACGGCCGTGATGTACGCGCTCTTAGCGCCCGCGAGCGCGCCAAGTTCATCGCCTATTTGCCACAAGCCCGCGATGTTCATTGGCCGATTTCCGCGCACGCTCTTGTTGCCCTTGGCCGTTCGCCTCATGGCGATGCGGAGTCTCCGCGTGGTCAAGAGGCAATTTCGCGAGCGCTCGAACAAACCGATGCATCGGAATTTGCGAGTCGCAATGTGCTCACGCTTTCGGGCGGCGAGCTTGCGCGCGTGCTTCTCGCGCGCGCCTTCGCGGTCGAAGCGCCGGTGCTGTTCGCCGACGAGCCGCTCGCATCGCTCGATCCGGGCCATCAGCTTCAAGTGATGGAGCACTTGAGAGCTGCGGCGAAAACTTCCTCCGTGCTCATCGTGATGCACGACCTGGCGCTCGCCGCGCGCTATTGCGACCGGCTTTATCTGCTCGATAAGGGCAGGGTTATGGCTTCCGGCGCGGCAAGCGAGGTGATCGCATCACCAGCGACTGAGGCCGCCTTCGAGGTCCGCCTGCTGCGCAGTGAAATCGGCGGCGTGCCCCTCATCGCCGCAACCATGCGCTGACTGCCTCGCGAAATGTGGGAGCGGCCGGTTGTTTACGAAATCTCGCTTGACAACATTAGAACAAACAGGGAACATTAGTCCCTAGCCGAGGGAGATGAGCATGACCAAATTCGAGCAGGATCTCTTGAGCGCCGTCGCAGTCGGAACATTTCTGTGGGCAGTGCTGATCGGCGCCGCCACGGTCGGCCAGCTGCTTTAGGGTCGGCTGATTCTGACCACCAGCTCCAGCACTCAAAGGTTGCCGATGCCGGCCTATGTCGAGCTCCGGGCGAAGAGCGCCTATTCCCTGTTGGAAGGCGCGCTACGCGTTAAGGAATTGGCCAAGCTTTGCGAGGCCAAGGGCATGCCTGCGCTCGGCATCACTGATACCGACAATCTTTTTGGCTCGCTTGAGATTTCCGAGTCTCTGGCAGCGGGCGGCATCCAGCCGATCATTGGCTGCGATTTGAGCTTGAAGCTCGATGAAGCCCCGGGAGCGGCACGGCGGCCAAATAATGCGAGGAGCTGGCAGCCTCGCCCACGCATCGCCGTCTATCCGAAGAACGAAACCGGCTATCGCGCACTCATTCAGCTCGTCAGCAGAGCGCGCGTCGTCAACGACCCCGCTGAGCCCTTCATCACGCTCGATGATCTTGTTGCGGCCGGCGAGGACATTTTGATTTTGACTGGCGGCCCCGATGGGCCAGTCAATCGCTTGATCGTCGAAAATCAAATGCCTGCCGCAGAAGCATTGCTGGATCGGCTGATGGCGATCGCGCCGGGCCGGCTTTATGTCGAGCTCCAACGCCACGGCCGCCCCGAGGAAGCCCGCGCAGAAGGCCCGCTAGTGGATTGGGCCTACGCCAAAGGCTTGCCGATCGTTGCTGCCAACGAGCCGCTGTTTGCCAAGCCCGATATGTATGAGGCGCATGATGCACTGCTCTGCGTCGCCGGCAACACGGTGGTGACGGAGAATGATCGCCGCCGGATGACCCCGGAGCATTACTTCAAGGGCGCGGCTGAAATGTCGGCGCTGTTCGCTGATTTGCCCGAGGCGATTGGGACCACGCTCGAAGTTGCGCGGCGTATTTCCTATCGGCCGAAGACTTTGAAGAAGCCGATTTTGCCGCGCTTCAAGGTGGGCGAGGGCGAGACCGAGGCGGAGGCACTCTCCAAGGCCGCTCATGCGGGCCTAAAGGAGCGCTGGAAGCAGAGCCCGCCGGTTGCGAGCGAGGCCGAATATATCGAGCGCCTGGAGTTCGAGCTCGATGTCATCGAGAAGATGGGCTTCTCGGGTTACTTCCTCATTGTCGCGGACTTCATCGCTTGGGCGAAAGCGCAGGGTATTCCGGTGGGGCCAGGGCGGGGCTCTGGCGCTGGCTCGCTCGTTGCGTATGCAATGACGATCACTGATCTTGATCCGATCCGGTTCAGCCTCCTCTTCGAGCGCTTTCTCAATCCCGAGCGCGTCTCGATGCCGGATTTCGATATCGATTTTTGCCCGGTTCGGCGCGAGGAAGTTTTTCACTATGTGCGTGAGAAGTACGGCGCCGACCGCGTTGCGCAAATCATCACATTCGGAAAGCTGCAGGCCCGCGCAGTGTTGCGTGATGTGGGGCGTGTGCTCGCAATGCCCTACGGCCAGGTCGATCGCCTATGCAAGCTCGTGCCGATGAACCCCGCCAATCCGGTCACGCTCGGACAGGCTGTCGAATCGGAGCCACGCCTCAAGGAAGAGCGCGAAAAGGATGAGAGCGTTGCCAAGCTCATCGACATCGCGCTCAAGCTTGAAGGGCTTTACCGCCATTCTTCCACGCACGCCGCCGGCGTCGTCATTGGCGATAAGCCACTCGATGAAATGATCCCCGTCACGAAAGATCCGGGCAATGACATGCTGGTGACGCAGCTCGACATGAAATGGGTCGAGCCCGCCGGCCTTGTGAAATTTGACTTCCTTGCGCTCAAGACGCTCACGGTTCTTCAGCTCACTGAGCAGCTTATTAATGCGGGGGGCGGCACTGTCTCGCTCGCGGGCTTGCCGCTCGATGACAAGAAAACCTACGAGATGCTCTCGCGTGCCGATGTCACGGGCGTGTTCCAGTTGGAAAGCTCAGGCATGCGCGACGTGCTGCGGCGGCTCAAGCCCGACCGTTTCGAAGACATCATAGCGCTCGTTGCGCTCTATCGGCCTGGGCCGATGGACGATATTCCGCGCTACATAGCCTGCAAGCAGGGCACCGAGGCGGTGAGCTATGCGCATCCGGCGCTCAAGCCGATTCTCGAGCCCACCTACGGCGTCATCGTCTATCAAGAACAGGTGTTGCAGATCGCCAAGGATCTTGCCGGCTTCAGTCTCGGCCAGGCCGACATTTTGCGCCGCGCGATGGGCAAGAAAATCAAAGCTGAGATGGACAAGCAGCGCGAGCGCTTCATCGAAGGCGCAGTTGGGCGCGGCGTTGCGAAAGCCACCGCCGAAAACATCTTCGAGGCGGTCGCGAAGTTTGCCGGCTACGGCTTCAACAAATCGCATTCGGCGCCTTACGCGCTCGTCGCCTATCAGACAGCTTATATGAAGGCCAATCATCCGCTCGAATTCATGGCGGCGACGATGAGCCTTGATCTCGGCAACACTGATAAACTTGCAACGCTCAAACGCGATGCCGAGGATATGGGCTGCAAGGTTGCGCCGCCCGATATCAATCGCAGCCGTGCAGACTTTTCCGTTGTTGATGGTCAAATTCTCTACGGGCTTGCGGCGATCAAGAATGTCGGTCATCACGCGATGGAAGAGATCGTGCGTGAGCGTGATCGCGCTGGACCGTTCAAGGACATTTTCGATTTTGCTTCCCGCATCGGCCCGCCGGTGATCAACCGTCGTTCGCTCGAAACTCTCGCCAAAGCTGGCGTGTTTGACAGGTTGCAGCCAAATCGCGCGGAGATTGTTGCTTCGGCCGAGATGCTGATCGGGCTTGCGGCGCGCGCCGGCGAAGAGCGCATCAGCAAGCAAACAAGCCTATTCGGTAGTGATGATATCGCGGAGGCGCCGCGGCTCGTGTCTGCGGCGCAATGGACTGTGTTTGAGCGTCTCGAGCACGAGAAGGAAGCGGTCGGCTTCTACCTTTCGGGCCATCCGCTCGATTCTTATGCTCCGATTCTAAAGCGCGCTCGCGTGACGCCTTATGCGGAGCTTGCGAGTGATCCGCGCCGCCTGGCGCGAGTTGTTCAACTCGCGGGCACGGTGATCCGCAAGCAGGAGAGGCGGTCGCAAAAGACCGATCAGCCTTTCGCATTTGTCGAGTTCACGGAACCGACAGGCCATTTCGAGGCTGTGATCTTTTCCGATCTTTTGCGCGCGCACCGTGAGAATTTGGAGCCAGGCAAGGCGGTGGTGATCGGCGCGAGCGCAGAATGGGAGGGTGATGATATCAAGCTGCGCGTGCAATCGATCAAGGCGCTCGACGCGCTTGCCGCGGAAACATCGGCGGGGCTGCGCATACATGTCGACACGCCGGCTCCGCTGCCTTCGATCAAGACGCAGTTGACGGCGCGCGGCAAAGGCCGGGTGAGCTTTATCGTTTTGGGTGAGGGTGGGCGCGAGATCGAGGTCGAGCTTGCCGAGCGGTTTCAGATCAATCCGCGAATCAAGAGCCTTTTGAAATCCGTCCCTGGCGTTCTTGAGGTCGAGGAGGTTTGACTTGAACGGTTGTCGGCCGCGCTAGCGTCTTATTTTTCCCTCCCCCTTGTGGGGAGGGCAGGGTGGGGGATAGCGATGCAGGAGAAACGCTCGCGTTCGCTGCGGAATAACGCCACCAGTGCCGAGCGCAAACTGTGGCCACTGCTTAAGACCGCGTAGTTGACCGGCACTCACTTTCGGCGGCAAGTTCCGATTGGTCATTACATCGCCGATTTCGCCTGCATGAAGGCGCGGCTCGTTATCGAGATCGACGGCGAGCAACACGCCTTGGGTCGCGGGCCGGAGCGTGATGCGGCGAGAAGCGATTGGCTCGAGAGCCAGGGATTCAAAGTCATCCGGTTGTGGAATCACGATGTTCTTCAGCACACTAAGGAAATCGCGGAGACGATCTTGCTTGAAGTGCAGGAGCGGTCGGCGTTTCATGTTGCCTCAGCACCCCCCACCCTAACCCTCCCCACAAGGGGGAGGGAATA
>JBAQHC010000576.1:0-21579 GCA_049288095.1 Alphaproteobacteria bacterium
GTCGAGGATTGCCATGAACATGCCGATGCACATGGCGATGAAGCCGATCCAAGTGCCTGCACGCTGGTCTCTATCGCCCGTCAAGCCGCAGCCTTGGCGTGTGATTCGCTTTCGGCAAGGCTATCAAGCTTGGCATCCATCAACCGGTGCCAAAGTGGTGGAACGAGCGCGAGCAAGATGCTGTATGCATAACCGGCCGGCAATTCCGGCGCGCCGGCGATTGCCGTGAGCCGCTCGTAGGAGCGCGCTGGGTGCCGGTGATGATCGCTGTGGCGGCCCATGTTGAAGATCACGAGATTTGCGAGCGCATTGCTTGAATTCCAGCTGTGCTCATCTCCAAGCGGTTCGAAGCGCTGATCTACGCTGTGCCGCATGAGGCCATAATGCGCGATGTAGTTGAAAAGCTCGAGCACGATAACGGCGATTGCCGCTTGAAGGATGAAGAACAAGAGCCCTACGGCGCCCGTCAAAGCGAATATCAGCGCGTATAGGCCGAATGTAATGATGAGATCGAGATGGATACGATTGTGGTACCAGGCGAGTCCTCGCGTTCTGCAGCTCCGATGCTCGAACCGCCAGGCCTCTTTGAATTGTGCCGGTACGGTGCGGAGAAGAAACGCGTAAAAGCTTTCACCGCGCCACGCGGTTGATGAATCGCGCGCGGTCGCGGCCCAGCGGTGGTGGCCATAAATATGCGAGATGCGGAATTGGCCATAAATCATCGCTGTTAGCATGGTTGCGCCGACAAGGCGTGCATTGGTGGAGTGGCTATGAACAAGCTCGTGAGCCGTGAGCATGCCGAACACGCCAGAGACGATGCCGACCGAGAACAAGAGCGCGAGGAATGCAAACGGCGTTGAATGCGGCGATGAGACGCCCACAATTGCCCATGCCGTCACGGCGATTTGCGCCCCCACATAGAGCATCGGCAGCCAGCGGAAGCGTGCGCCAGGCGTGGGTTCGTCGCGGAGCGTATGTGAGGAGGTGATGAATTCCGCGCCGATCAGCACGGCAAGGAGGAGCGCGATTGTGAGAAACGGCGCGGCCGGCGACCAGGCGTGGAGAAGGGGGATCGAGCCAAGAAAAAAGAATGGCCCCGAATAGCGCCACATGGATTACCCGCCCGCCGAGGCCGCCTTAGGACTTGAGCATTGCGCCTTCGGAAATAGCGCGCCGCGCGCCCAGTGCCGTTTCTTCGATCCGAATGCGCCAGAACAGCAGGCCGAGATTAATGCCCGCGCAGATCAATGCAACGCCGGTTTCGCCGAAAACGAGCGGCAATGTAAAGACTTCCAAGGCAACCACGACATAGTTGGGGTGCCGGAGGAAGCGGTAAGGCCCGCGCCTCACCAGCGGCGCGTTCTCAAGCGTGATGATGCGGGTCGTCCAATAAGGCCCGAGCGTTGCGATCACCCAAATGCGCGCAGCTTGCAACAGAATGAAGCAGATGAGCGGAATGGCGTGAATGGTGACTGGTTGCGGCAGCCACACCGCGATCACCACCAGCCATGTGGCATGAAACAGCACGATCAGCGGATAATGATCTTTGCCGATCTCAATGGCGCCGCGCCGAAGCAAGGCCTCGGTGTTGCGCGTGGCGAGCACCAGCTCGGCAACCCGCTGAATCGCTACAAGGGCGATTATGGTGTACGCGGCGATCATGAGTTGTCGATCACTTGGAAGGCCGCGGTAAATCCAGGCCCGAGCGTTGTCATCAATGTGCGCGCCGGCAAGGCTTTCGCCAACATGCGCTCGAGCACGAACAGAACCGTCACCGCAGACATGTTGCCGTAATCGTGAAGCACGCTCCGGCTGTCGGCGAGCGCGCCGCGGTTCAATTGAAACGCATCCTCGAGTGCATCGAGAACTTTTGCGCCGCCTGGGTGACAGGCAAAAGCATCGATCGAAGAGAGCGCGACATCATTCTCGCGCAGGAAATTCAGTGTGACGGCGCGAAAGTCGCGCGAGACAAGCGATGGGATGCTTTGCGAGAACAGCGCCTTAAGCCCGTCCTCTTGAACCTCCCAACCCATGATGTCGAGCGAATTCGGCCAAGTGTGCTCGCCATGCGCGCCAAGCGCGGGCCCGTTGCCCTTGGTTGAAAGAATTGCGCCGGCGGCGCCATCGCCGAACAGTGCAGCCGCGACGACATTGCTCTTGGAAAGATCGTCCTTGCGGAACGTAAGGCCGCAAAGCTCGGCAACAAGCAGCAACACGCGAGATCCGGGCGCTGTCTTCGCGAGCGTCGCGGCGCGCGCGAGCCCGATGACGCCGCCCGCGCAGCCCAAGCCGAAAATTGGCAGGCGCTGAATAGTGCGCTTGAGTCCCATGCGCTCGATGAGCAACGCATCGAGACTGGGCGTTGCAATGCCTGTCGTCGAGACGGTCACGATCGCGTCGATGTCGCCGGTACCGAGATGCGCGGCCTCAAGACATTCGCGCGCGATCTTTTCAAACAGGGCAACGGAGTTTTCGATGTAGAGTTGCGTTCGGTCGGCCCAACCATGCGGCTCCGTGTACCAATCGATCGGCACGCACGAGTAGCGCCGCGCGATTCCGGTATTCTCGAAAATGGGTAGAAGCCGCTCGATGTCGTCGCGATCGCGAAACAAATGCCCGGCGCGCACGCGCACATCTTTCTGGTCCAACACATGCGGCGGGACCGCTGTCTTCAACGCGAGTAATCGAGGAGATGGAAACATCGCACTACTCTGCACCAATTGCCCCTGAATGCGATGTGAACGACGCAACTCCAAGGCAACTGGTTATAATCATAGCGAAAACACTGCTCTGGAGCGCGATTGAATGATCGGAGCGCTGACAAGTAATCAATACATCTGTATGTATCGCTTGAGGTAGTCATTTAAGCGACACAGAGTGTCGCTGCGGCGCGAGCGCGGCTGCGGCGTCATATCAAATGGTCTTCCGCGCACGAACAAATCCTTGTCTTTGCGAGGTAGTCATGACTTTGGGCCGTCGGAGCGCTGCGCTCAAGACATATCTCGATGCGATGCCTGGCGCGACCTTCGATGCCCGGTCTGCCGGCCGCTCCGCAACGCCCGGCGTTCTGATCTACAAGATCATGGGCAAGATGTTCGCAATTCTCTCGATACGCGGTGCCGAGAATGTGATCCTCAAGTGCGATCCGCATTTGGCCGAGATGATGCGCGAGCAATATGAGGGCGTTGGGCATCGATCGCATCTCGATCGCCGTTTCTGGATAAGCGTTAATCTCGATGCCGATGTGCCGGCCAAGGAAATCAGGCGCCTTGCCGCTCACTCCTACGAACAGGTTGTGGCGACACTCACCCGCAAGCAAAAGGCCGATCTCGCGGCGCAATCCTCCTGAGGCCTGGCCCGATTGTGAAATCGGCACGCTTTCCAGGCCGTCCATATCGCGGCTAGGATGGCCCCGCTAAGCGAGGCGGCACCGGGCCAAGGTTCCGGGAGACCAAAAACCCCGCGGCAAGGGAGTGCACATGGCCGATGTTCCCCTCAATGCCCGAGGCGCGAGCGCCGCGGAAGCGACGGTCCAATCTGCCGCGATGCCTGCAACGGGCGCTCGTGCCGGCTCATGGCCGAGCGCAACGCGCGCTTGGTACACGCTTATTATTCTGACGATCGCCTTTATGTTCTCGATCCTCGACCGGACGATCCTCTCATTGATGATCGAGCCGATTAAGAAGGATCTCGTGATCAGTGACTTTGAAGTAAGCCTACTGCTCGGGCCTGCTTTCGTCATGATTTACGCGTTCTCGAGCCTGCCGATCTCGCGCATTGCGGATTGGGCGAGCCGGAAAGTCATCGTCGCCTCCGGGCTCGCGTTCTGGAGTCTTGCAACAGTGTGCTGCGGCCTTGCACAAAGCTATTGGCCCTTGTTCATCGCGCGCACTGGCGTGGGCGCCGGTGAATCCTCGTTCGCTCCGGCGACTTATTCGATCCTGGCCGATCTCTTCCCACGCGAAAAGCTTGCGACTGCTACCGGCTTTCTCAGCATTGGTTACAGCTATGGCGCAGCAATTGCCCTCATTCTCGGCGGCGCCGTGATCGGTCTTGTGCACAATATGCCCAACACAATTGTTCCTGGGCTTGGCGTCATTCATCCCTGGCAGTGGACGTTCATCATTGTCGGCGTTCCGGGCATTTTGCTTGCGCTGTTCTTGCAAGCGACGGTGAAAGAGCCTGTGCGCCAAGGCAAGTTTCGCCCCAAGAATGCAGACGGCACTGAGATTAAGTCGGTTCCGGTCGGTGAGGTTTTCAAATTCCTCGCCGCCGATTGGAAATGCTATGCGCCGATCTTTTCATCCATTGCCATTCGTTCGCTTGCGGTCGGCGTCGCGACCTGGATCCCAAGCTTCTTCGTGCGTACGTATCACTGGTCGATCCCCGAAGTCGGCCTCGCGCAAGGGCTTATTTTGCTGATCACGACGCCGGCGGGCATTTGGATAGGCGGGCTCATCTCGCAACGCTGGACGCGGTTGAATATGTGGGATTGCAATCTTCGGCTCTCGGTCATCACTTCGGTAATCATATTGCCGACGTCGATTTTCTACACGCTCGCGCCGAGCCCTTATCTCGCGCTTGGCCTCATGGCGTTCAACGGCTTTGTCGCTTCGGTCGGCGCGGGGCCGGCGACAGCCGCATTGCAATTGATTACGCCTAATCAGATGCGCGGACAGATCAACTCGCTCAACCTTCTGACTTTCAACATTTTCGCTGCGGCCGGCCCGAGCTTCGTAGCGGTATTCACCGACTTCGTGTTCCACAAGAGTGCCGACCTCAGATATTCCATCATGCTTGTGGCGCTCGCCATCAATCCGATCGCGACATTCATCAGCTGGCTTGGCGTCAAGCCCTATGGCCGCAGCGTGAAGCGCGCGCATGAGGAGTTCGCTTGATTATCGTGTTCGCTCGCCTCAGTGCGAGCGGAGCGCCGTGATCGTGTGATCGGCCGCGATTTCGAGCACATAGTCGGCACGCGCCGGCATATCACTGAGAATCTGCCGGGTGACGCGCTCATAATGCATGATAAAGACCGCGATCTCCTCGCGCGTCATAAGATGCGTTCCCTTCGGCGCTTTCTCGCAGAGCTTTTGTTCCTGCAGCGTGCGCCATTCAAGCACTTGATCGAAGCTCGGCGGCTTGAGCATTACCAAGAGATCGATGCGTGCAAAGAGCTTCTGATAGGCGCCGGCGAGGCATTCGTTTACATAGCGCCGCCAAGTGCCTTGCGCATCGCGCTCGCGTTCGAGCGCGTTGATCGGCTCGGCCAGCGCCGCTGGTGATTGTGGACTAGCGCCGACGCACCGGCCTTCGAACAATACAATATTGGGGCGCCCGATGATCGCACTCCACTGCGACTGCGGCGCGCGGTCGTCGATCGATTTATCGAAGCGCGGAATGAGCGTTGTTTCATTCGGCCTGGCATTGGCGAGCTCATCGAGGAGCCTTAGGCCCATCGCAACATCATGTGTGCCCGGTGGCCCACGCGTCTTGAGCAGCGGGTGGATTTCGCGCGCAAGCTTTTCGCGCTCGGCGCGCGAGAGATAAAGATCATCGATTGAAATCGTTGCGGTCTTGAGGCCGGAATGTCCGAGAAGCAACTCAAGAAATGCGGCGAGCGTGGATTTGCCGGTGCCTTGCGGCCCGCAAATGCCGGTGACCATCATTCGCCCGAGCGTCTTGTGCCGCTCGCTGATGCCAGCGGCGAGCGGCGCATAGATGTGCTCGACCGTCGACATGAAATCGGCCGGCATCTCCTCGCGTACGGCGAGCGCCTGGAGTTTCTGTTGAAGCTCTGGGGCGAACATCAGACGACGCGGTCAGGCGGCGCTTGGCCCGAGAAGAACGCGTTGAGATTCTCGGCCGCGCGCATACCCATGGCGATGCGAGTTTGGGAGGTGGCGCTGCCGAGATGCGGCAGCAGAACAACATTCTCAAGCTCGATGAGTGCCTCGGGCACGCGTGGTTCGTGCTCGTAAACATCGAGCCCCGCGCCCGCAATCGTTCCGGACTTAAGAGCCGAGATGAGCGCTGCCTCATCGACGACTTCGCCACGCGAGGTGTTGATAAGAAACGCGGTCCGCTTCATGTGTACCAAGCGCGATGCGCTGATGAGATGACGGTTGGCGGCGCCGCCGGGGCAATGCAGCGACACAAAGTCGGATTGGGCGAGCAACTCTTCAAGTGTCGAGCATCGCCGTGCACCTAATTCGGCCTCGGCCTCGCGCGATGCACTTGTGCGCGCGAAGTAGATGATCTTCATGCCGAAGCCGCAATGTGCTCTGCGCGCAACCGCCAGACCGATACGGCCGAGGCCGACAATGCCGAGCGTCTTGCCGGTGACTTGCGTCCCGATCATGTGCGAGGGTCGCCAGCCCGTCCAATTGCCCGAACGGACTTGCCGCTCGCCTTCGCCGGCGCGCCGCGCAACCATCAGCATCAATGTCATCGCAATATCCGCCGTAGCGTCGGTGAGCACATCCGGCGTGTTGGTGACGATGATGCCGTGCTCTTGGCATGCCTCCACGTCGATATGGCTGAAGCCGACGCCGTAATTCGCGATAATCTTTGCGCGCGCGCCTTTGAGCGCATAGGCAGTGATGCGGTCGGTCACTGTGGGGCAGAGTGCATCTTGCGTCTGCAAAGCTGCCGCAAGCGCATCGCTGGTCAGCGGCGCATCGCTTTTGTTCAGCGTTAGCTCATAACGCTCGGCAAGATACCGCTCGACCGCTTCGGGCCAGCGGCGCGTGATCAGAACTTTGGGCCGTGTCATCTCGACTCTTTCGACGGCGCATGATCGAACGCGACCGACCCAAGCGCAAGATGCAACGCCCCGAGGAGGGGGAGTTTGTCATCCACGGCAAGGCGCACGCTCACTTGCGAGAAGTCGAGCGGGCTTCCTTTCGAATCTCTTAAAATTGCAAGAAATCCGCTTTCTTGCAGTTCGCGCTTTAGGCGGCGGCCGAGGCCTCCAGCGAAGATGATTTCATCAACGCCGCCGAGCGCATGCATGAGGTCGTGCGCGAATGTTGCAAGAGCCCTGGTCACGAGTGCGAATGTGTTGCGCGCGGCGTGGTTCGTGCCGGCCTCTGCAGCGACGAAAATGCTTTCCGAGTTGTCGTAGGCGGGAGCTGAGCCCTTGAGCGCATTATAAACGAACTTGATTCCGACGCCGGAGATGATGCTCTCGAAGGATAGCGACTGCCCCGATTGGCTCGCTGCGCTAACGAGCCCGGCGCCAGCTGTGTCCGTTGCAGCAAACGTCATATGGCCGGCTTCGGTCGGGTGAACCAGAACGCTTTCCCCCTCGCGCTCATACCACGCAACGCCGAGCCCGGTGCCGATTGCGATCACCAGGGTGCGGAACGGATTTGCCGCTGCAGGACCCGGCAGCGGCTCGAAGGCCTCGCGCGGCGCCCGCGAAATCCCCGCTGCCATCATGACGAGATCATTCGCGAGCACGCTCGTCTTGAGGCCGAAGCTGTGCGCAAGCGCATCTGGATCAATCGTCCAGTTGATATTGGTGAGATGGATCTTGCCCTTCGCGAGCGGGCCTGCCGCGCCAATTGCAATCTCGCGCGGCGCGGGCTCATCAAGCGTTCGAAGATAAGCGGCGAGTGCCGCCTCGAATGTGCCGAAGCCGCTCGGCTTGAAGCTCTTGATCTCGGAGAGACTTTGGTCTTGCGCATCGGCGCAGGCGAAACGCGCATTGGTGCCGCCAATGTCGGCGACGATCAGAGTCTTGTTGGCTTTGTTCATTATGCGGATCATGGCGCGGCGGCGGGGGAGATTCCAGGGTGGGGGAGCCTAGCCGCGGGCCCAGTACGCTCAAGGCGTTGTGGAGCCCGGGCCTGCGGCTGCTGCCACGGCCTTCATGAGCCCAGGGATTTGGTCCGCGCCCTCGACGATCTGCGCGGATGAGCCTTTGAGGGCATTCCCGATCGGCTCGACCGTGCCGCCCAGGCATTTGCCGAGAAACGCTTCCGCCATCGCATAGAAGGCGAGCTGATTGGCCGGCCGGGCGAGCGAGCCGCTTTCATCGGGATAGAGCACATAAGTCACCGGCACGCCGTCTTTCTTGAGCGTATGCACGACCGACAAAGTGTCGTCCTCGCTCACCTCCGGATCATTCGCGCCCTGCACAATGAGAAGCGGCTGCGTGATCGAGGCGGCGTGCAGAGCCGGCGATTGCGCGCGCAAGATCTCAAGGCCTTCTGGGGTCTCCGGATCGCCGACACGTTGCAGCAGAATATCGCGCATGGCCGTCCAATAAGGCGGCAGGCTATGCATGAGAGTGACGAGATTTGACGGCCCACCTATCGAGATGGCGCAGGCGTATTGCTTTGGCGCGTAAGCAAGCCCGGCAAGCGCGGCATAGCCGCCATAATGCCCGCCGATAACGGCGATCTTCTTGGGATCGGCAATGCCGTTATCGATCGCCCACTGCGCGGCATCATCAAGATCGCTCAGCATCGCATCGCCCCATTCGTGATTGGCGGCATTGATGAAGGCTTTGCCGAAGCCGGTCGAGCCGCGGAAATTCACCGACAGCACCGCATAGCCCCTGTTGGCGAGCCATTGGTGCCATTCATCGAAACCGTATTGATCGCGCGCCCAAGGGCCGCCATGCACGACCAACACAAGCGGGCTCGCACGCTCCGGCTTGCCATCGACATTGCGGTCGGCTTTAGGCGGTAGCGAGTAGTAAGCGACAAGATCGAGCCCGTCGCGCGCTTTGATGAGCGCGGTGTGCATCGGCACAAGCGGCGCGCCCTTGAGCGGCGGGCGCGTGGTGAATAGAAAATTCAGCGCGCGCGTTTTCGTGTCGTAAAGGTAATAGGAGCCGGGCTCGGTCACCCGGTCCATGTGAACAACCCAAGTTGAATCATCACGCGTTCGGTCGACAATCTCGAATTCGCCTTGCGGCCCCGCGGCGCTCGATAACGCGGTGAGATCCTCCTCGATCGATGGGTCGATCACTTTCCAATTCGGCCGCTCATAGTCGAGCGTGAAGGCTTGCACCGTATGCAATGACGGTTGAACGAGCACGTCCGATATGTCCGCCTTGTCGCCCTGGCCGAGAATCTCTGTTTCGCCGGTCGATGGTGTGTAGCGCGTCAGCGCGGCGGTATCGCGCCCGCGCGAGTCGATCATGTAGACGCGCCGGTTGGTATTGTCGAAATCAAGGAAACGAAAAGTGAGCGCATCTTCCGGGGGCACTTGGCCGGTTTGATGCCAGGCCTTGCCGTCGTTTTCGTAGATGAACATGCCGCCGTTCGCGGTCGTTGCGGTGGCGAAACGCAAGTTAAGATCGTTATCGGCCACGAAGCTCGAATAGCCGGTGTTCTCCTGAGCGAGCGTCATCGCGCCGGTCTTGATATTCACACGATAGACATCCGCATAGCGCGGATCGCGCCGGTTTATCGCGATGAGCGCTTCATCGGGGTGGGACTCGGCAAGCGCAAGGATCGACGCGCGAACGCCCGGGAAGGGCGTTAAGTCCCTCAAGCGGCCCGACGCGATATCGAGCGCAAAAATGTGCCAGTTTCTGCTCTCGGCTTTGTCCGCGCGATAAAGGATGGTCTCGCCATTCGCTGCCCACATATGCTCGTAGATGCCTGCCTCTTGGTCGTGCGTCATGGCGCGGGCCGAGCCGAAATCGCCTCGCCGGCCGACCCAAATGTTCAGGACGCCGTCCAAAGGGGCGAGGAAGCTCATCTGTTTGCCGTCGGGCGAGAGGCGGAATTGATAGCGCGCCGGCGGGGCAAACAGTGCCTCGCGCGAGATGGTCTGAGGTCCGCGATCACACGCGGCGGCGAGACAAAGCGCGATCAAGCTCAGGGCAAGCGTCGGAAGAGACAGCGATCGCATCTTTTTTTGATTCGGCCTTTGGCCGGCGGGCGCCGGGTTGCCGTTGAAATTCTATGCCGCGGAACCCACATCCTGAGTCGCGCGCGGCTCAGATTAACGGCGCCTCTCCCGGCTATCTATGGCAATAGGGCCACATCGGAAGGCCGCGCTGTGTCAATCCATCGTGACCGGGCTTGAGCCGGCGGCCGCTCAATAAATGCCCAGCCTTTCGCGGTTGCGCGCGCAGGGCCGGGCGCGATAGAACCCCCGGCCATCTACATCGGACCTTTGCCCATGGCTTCGTACCAATATGTTTATGTGATGAACGGGCTTTCGAAGACTTTTCCGGGCGGCCGGCAGGTCTTGAAGGACATTCGCCTCTCCTTCTATCCGGGCGCCAAGATTGGCGTAATCGGTGTCAACGGCTCGGGCAAATCGACCCTGCTCAAAATCATGGCGGGGCGCGACAAGGATTTCACCGGCGAGGCCTGGGCGGCCGAGGGCGCGCGCGTCGGTTATCTCGAGCAGGAGCCGCAGCTCGACCCCAAGCTCGATGTCGTCGGCAATGTGATGCTGGGCGTTGCGCCGAAGAAGGCGGTGCTCGACCGCTATAACGAGCTGGCCGCCAACTACTCCGACGAAACCGCCGACGAGATGGCAAAGCTCCAAGACCAGATCGATTCGCAGAATCTCTGGGATCTCGACAGCCAGGTCGAGCTGGCGATGGACGCGCTGCGCTGCCCGGATGGCTCGGCGGCTGTCGATAAGCTCTCGGGCGGCGAGAAGCGCCGGGTCGCGCTTTGCCGCCTCTTGCTCGAAGCGCCGGATCTTCTGTTGCTCGACGAGCCGACCAACCATTTGGATGCCGAGTCGGTCGCGTGGCTCGAGCATTATCTTAAGGAGTACAAAGGCTCGGTCATCCTCGTCACGCATGACCGCTATTTCCTCGACAACCTCACGGGGTGGATTTTGGAGCTCGACCGCGGCCAAGGCATTCCGTGGGAGGGCAATTATTCCGCATGGCTTCAGCAAAAGGAAAAGCGGCTCGAGCAGGAAGGCCGCGAAGAGGCGGCGCGCCAGCGCACGCTCGCCCGCGAGCTCGAATGGGTGCGCGAATCTCCGCGCGCGCGGCAAGCCAAGCAAAAGGCGCGCATCACGGCGTACGAGAGTTTGTTGGCGGAATCGGCGCGCGAGGAAGTCACCAGCGCGCAGATCATTCTGCCGACCCCGCCGCGGCTCGGCGACATCGTCATCAACTCCGAGCACCTCCGGAAGGGTTATGGCGACCGGCTCTTGATCGACGATCTCACCTTCAAGCTGCCGCGCGGCGGCATCGTCGGCGTGATCGGCCCGAACGGCGCAGGCAAGACGACTTTGTTCCGTATGCTGACGGGCCAGGAAAAGCCGGATGCCGGCGAGCTCACGATCGGCGAGCATGTCGTGATGGGCTATGTCGATCAAAGCCGCGATACGCTTGATGCGAATAAGAGCGTGTTCGAGGAAATTTCCGGCGGCACCGACGTCATCGAGTTCGGCAAGAAGACGATGGCAAGCCGCGCTTATGTCGGCACGTTCAATTTCAAGGGTGGCGATCAGCAAAAGAAAGTCGGCCAGCTTTCGGGCGGCGAGCGCAACCGCGTGCATCTCGCGAAGATGTTGAAGTCGGGTGCGAATGTGCTGCTGCTCGACGAACCGACCAATGACCTCGATGTTGAAACGCTGCGCGCACTCGAAGATGCGCTCACTCGGTTCGCTGGCTGCGTGCTCGTGACGTCCCACGACCGCTGGTTCCTCGACCGTATCGCGACGCATATTCTCGCGTTCGAGGGCGATAGCCATGTCGAATGGTTCGAGGGCAATTATGGGGATTACGAAACCGATCTGAAGCGCCGGCTTGGCGTGGACACGATCATCCCGCACCGGCTCAAATTCAAGAAATTCGCCCGCGCTTAGGAGCAAATCCCTCGCTGCCATCGCCCCTGACTTCTTCGGAGGTCAAGGGGGGCCGAGTTTGCGGCCCCGGACAACCAGAAGCGGTCCGTCTAGCGCTGCCTTGCGAAAATGTTCTTTGGGGGGACTTTTGATTTGATACAATGCAGATGCGTGGCAGCGCATCTCTAGGGCAAGGGAATTCCGACGCGCCGCCAATTCTCGAGGTCTAACTTGCGTGATCGGCGTCATCAGGTCACGGCGCGCGAATTGACAAGTTGGGGGAAACGAAACGATGTCGGATTGGTTGTCGTCAATTCCTGACAACTGGCAAATTGGGATCGCGACAGGTATCATCATCGTGCTGCTGATGCGCCTGTTCGCCAGGTTCCCGTGGACAAAATCTGACGAACAAGCTGACAAATTATGGGAGATTACTACACCGCCAGAAGTCGAAATTCTGCCTGGGCCTTCGCCGCTCTTTCACGCCTGGCGATTTGCAGGGTTCTTCTTCCGTAGAAAGCAATTCTGGGCAGGGCTGATTGTTCTAGGTCTTATATTTTTCGTTGCTACGAAGTGTGACGAGATGATGCGGCCGGTGCTCTGACAGCAGAACATTCTCCTACACGAGTACCGCCTATTTCTTGATCAGACGCCACGTTTCTGAGATTTGCGAGCCACGGCAAAACACCTTATCACGAGTGCGGCACGCGGCACTCGTCAATGATCTCGCCAGTCGACAAGTCCTTCACGAGGCCAGAATCCATGTCGATCAGATACGCTATCGTAGCGTTCTCATTTTTTGCAGTCATTGTCACGCTTCGGCCTTGGATACTCACTGTCTGCTGAGCAGGCGTTGGGCCGCCAAGCGTCATAACGCAAAACCCGCCTCGCGTGGAGCTAAATATGTCGCTTGTTGCTCCGTCCCGGATCGTGGTCAAGCATTGGCCGGACTGAAGCACTACCTCGCGTTTTTCCGTATAGATAGTAAAATACTCAGGGAGTCTCTTAGGGCTGGTATCGTGACAAGACAGCGTAATCTTTTCGGCCAGACACCAGCTAGGAAACAGGACAGCGAAAACAGGCAACCAACCAATTGAGGTATGCAGCCGCGTGCGCATTCTGAAATCCCCCTAAAGGCAGTGAATTGACTATTTGGTAGGCGCTTCGTCAACGCGGTCAATTTACAACGACAAAGAACAGAATACCTAGTGGTGTTCGATTTGCCGCCGATCCGGAGATGGGTTGCAATGCGGAAATCACTGGATTCCGACCAACAAGCGCTCTTGCGCTAACAAGACTGCCGCACAGTGTAGATATGCTGACGCTAAGAGCGACGCTCACCGAGCACTGTCAAAATTCCTTTCAAACCGGATCATGCCATCGAGTGAAGACTCAAGCTTTGCCGACGAGCGTTCTGAGTAGCGAAGTTGCGGCGGAGACTTTGCCGCCATTGAGCGAGAGCACGGCGAGGACTTGCGCGCGCAACAGATTCGCCGCCGAGATGCCGGCAATCCTGACATCGACAATCGTCGAGTCGTCGAGAACATACCAATCAAGTTTGGTGCTGCCTGGCGTCTTTGCGACCGTATGAACGATCGAGCCCTTGCCGCTTGGCACATCCGTCGAGCCGGTGACGGTCAGCGTGATGCCGGAAAAGCCCGCCGCCGGCTTGATGTAGTAAGCGAAGAGATAATCTCTGAACGCGGCGATATACCGATCGAGCTCGTCTTGGCTTGCGCCCGCTCGATAGTTGCCGAGCGTATAGTAAGCAATTCTTTCAATGCCGACACTCTCTTCGACGAGCTGAGTGAGTCCGTCCCGCTTTTGGGTGATGGGCTCGGTGCTGTTGAGGATCGCGACCACTTTCACCGCGCTCTCTTGAATGAACTGTTCGGAGGCTTGGTTCGCGCGCGCGGCAATCGGCGCGCACAGCGCCACGAACAACAGCGCGAATTGTATGTGCCGCACAATCACAGGTCCGGCCCTCACTCGTTTTCCTGGACATGGTGATTAAGATAATCAATCGCCGCGTCGAGCTTGCCGCCGCTTTGTACGAGTACGGGTTCGAGCCGGCTCTTGAGGTCGGACACCAGCCAGACACCATCGACCTGCACATCGGCAATGAATTGATCGTCAACAACGCGCCAATCCACTTCGCGAGCCCGCCCGCCATTGATCGAGACGCGTGAGGTCACGCGTGTACCGCGCGAGCGGTGCATCTCGTTCGAGCCTGTCACCGTCAATTCAATCTCAAGCGCGGTAGCCAGCTCTCCGGCATAGCGCAAGCGCACGTAACGGCGGAAAGCCTGCACGTAGCGGTCGATTTCTTTCTGAGGCAGGGGAGCGGCGTAATCGCCGAGCGTCACGCGCGCCAGCTGCTCGCTATTGGTGCTGCGGTCAATGACTTGCCAAATATCGCTGCGTTTATCCCGCAACGTGGCCGCACGGTTGGAGACAATTGCTGCTACGTCGTCGGCGCAATGCTGAATGAAACCTTCGGCCGCTTCGCTTGCCGACGCCGCAGCCGGCCATGCGAGCAGCAACGCAAGGCCGATCAGGCCGGCCGCGCTGCCGCGTTGCTTGAAACTCTTTGTGATCATCGGTCGCCCCTGCCGAGATCAAACCCCGTCCCACCAAGACTATACGCCTTGGGCGCTGCGTTCAAACGCGGGGCTGAAGGCGGAGAGCTTATTGTTGCGGCTGCGGCGCCGAGTTCACCTTGTTACGCAAATCCTCGATGCCGGCGCTCACTTTGCCGCCCTTGTTGCCCATGACGGAATCGAGCTCGGAGCGCAGGCTCTGCGCAACCCAGATGCCCTGAAGCTGCACATCGAAGATCCGCAGGCCGTCGCGCGCCGGGCGCACCCACCAAATCGCATCCACCGGCTCGTCATGTCCAGCGGCAAGCTTAGAGCTGACGATCGAGCCTTGGCTGTTCGGGCGGTCCTGCGAGCCCGTCACCTTGAACGAGACGTCGTGATAGTTGACGAGATTGTTTACGTAGAAGTTGATGACATATTGCTTGAGCAGCGGGGTGAATTCCGCCTTCTCGGCATCGGTCGCAACGCGCGCATATTTGCCGAGCGTGAATTTGGCGATCGCATCGAGATCAAGTCGCGTGTCGATCATCTTGCTGAGCGCCGCCTTCTTGGCATCTTTCGACATTGTCTTGCTGTTCAAGATGCTGGTAGCCTCATCGGCCGCGGTCCTTATGTAGGTCTCGGCAGCGGCATCGGCGCGGGCGGGAGCCGCGCTGATCGCGAACAGAAAAACAATTGCTAGGCAAAGTGCCGCGAAGCTCCGGGCAAGCTGCGGTGTGTTGGCGCTCATCGACCGTCCTCCTGTCGCGAAACCATTATTTTGGGTTCGATTGTGACGTCAACAAGGCCCGCCCATGGCGGTTCCGGTCACTTCTCGTCGAGATTCGAAATGTCCGGCAAGTCGCTGAAATCGGTCTTGCCGTTTTTGATCTCGTTTCTGCGGGTCTGGAAATAGATGCTGCGAACCTGGGCATAGAAGTCTATCGACGTGCGTTCGATCTCGTTGAATTGATCCATATTGGCCTCGCGCTCGGAGACGATATTGAGCGCGAACAAGCCAGCTGTTGCATATTTGATATTGTTTCCGCCCGCCCAGGTCGTCGGATCGAAGGCTTGGTCGACGATTATGCCGATGCCATCGCGCGGGTCGGATGGGCCGAGCATCGGTACCATCAAATAGGGCCCCGGCCCCACGCCCCAAACTGCGAGCGTCTGACCGAAATCCTCCGAATGGCGCTCAAGGCCCTCGCCGCGTGCAATGTCAAAGAAACCGGCGATGCCGAAGGTGGAGTTGAGCACAAAGCGCTCGGTCGTCGTGAACCCGCGCACAAGCTCGCCTTGCAACAGATCATTGGCGAGAATCACAGGCGTGTTGAGATTGTTGATGAAATTGGTGACGGAACGGCGCCCGGCCTTTGGCACAGTCCAGCGATAAGCTCTTGCAGTCGGCTGCAGGAACGTGCGGTCCAAGCTCAAATTGAACGCGAAGATGCGTCGGTTGAAGCCTTCGATCGGATCGTTGAACTCACTAGGTCCTGCGGGCTGTGCCGCCGTCACGGGCGCTGCCTGGGGGCGCGGGCTCACCATCTCGGCCAAAGCCTGATTCGTGCCTAGCGCTACGCACAGAATAGCCGCAGCCAAAACACGTGCGCCGCGAGGGCGCAAATCAGCCCTCCCGTGGTACGTGTCCGTCAGTAACGGCCGCGACCGCAGACTAGTCTTCAAGGAAATCTACTCCTCGGCATCCCCTAACAGGCGGGACTCAAAGGGCGAAACCCTCGCATTCGCGCCCCGCACGCTAGCAATAGGTAGGTACCATTTGCAGAGAAAACATTAAAAGTCATCGCCCCTTTACCAAGAAATGAAGGGCTATCACCGCACTGCAACAGTAGGACGAAACCGACCGCCCCATACTCAACGTCACGTATAAATATATGTTTATGTGTGCTGCAAGGGATTCGGGACGATGATGGACGATTTGGTCGCCATTTTGCGGGCGGCGGGGGAGCCGACACGGCTTCGGCTGCTGGCCATTCTCGCGCGCGGCGAGCTGACCGTGACCGAGCTGACCCAGGTGCTGTGCCAAAGCCAGCCGCGGATCAGCCGGCATCTAAAGCTCATGGTCGATGCGGGCCTGCTTGAGCGCAAGCCGGAGGGCAGCTGGGCGTTTTACCGGCTGGCGCAGGAAGGACGCAGCGTCGAAAGCGCTGACGGCGCGCGTCTCGCCGCCATGCTCGCGGCACTCGTGCCCCACTCGGATTCGGCGCTTGCGCGAGATATCGAGCGGCTCGAAACGGTGAAGGCGGCTCGCTCTGCCGCGGCCGAAGCTTATTTCCGCACCAATGCGCAGCGCTGGCGCGAATTGCGCTCGCTCCATGTCAGCGAGACTGAGGTCGAACGCGCCGTGCTCGATCTCGTCGGGCCCGGGCCTTACAACCATCTGGTCGATCTCGGCACCGGCACGGGGCGTATGCTTGAGCTGTTGGCCCCGCGCATCAGGCACGGCACGGGAATCGATTCCAATCACGAAATGTTGACGCTCGCGCGCACAACGCTCGACCGTGCCGGCCTGCGCCATTGCCAGGTGCGCTATGGCGACATCTTTTCGTTGCCGTTTGCACGTATCGAGAATGACGGCGATGAAGCCGT
This sequence comes from Alphaproteobacteria bacterium, assembly GCA_049288095.1. GTDB lineage: Bacteria > Pseudomonadota > Alphaproteobacteria > CAWBKL01 > CAWBKL01 > CAWBKL01. Next base: position 16,974 of record JBAQHC010000576.1, read on the forward strand.
CGATCTCATCCTCATTCACCAAGTGCTGCACTATCTCGCCGACCCTGCCGCGGCGATTGCCGAAGCGGCGCGCGTGCTCGCGCCCGGCGGCCGCATCTTGGTGATCGATTTCGCGCCGCACGACATCGAGGAATTGCGCAGCGCGCACGCGCATCGCCGGCTCGGCTTTTCGGCCGATGAAGTTGCGGGCTATCTCGAAAGCGCGGGGCTCGTTGTCGATGAAGTCAAGCATCTCGCGCCAGAGTCAAAGGATGCGGGCGAACAGCGCTTGACCGTCACCATGTGGCGCGCGCATGCGCCCCGCGCGGTAAAGCGCGCCCCGCGCCTTGAAGCCGCGCGGGCATAGAACGAGAGACGGGCGGAATGCTTGTCTGGTCATGGTTCGACGAGCTCACCATGACGGTACAAGAGACTCGTCATCCTGAGCTTGTCGAAGGATGACACCAGATAATTCGTAGGCGGATAAAAAAGAGGCCGGCACTAAGGCCGACCTCCGACACATGAGCTATATGAACTAAAGAACCCCGATGACCATTGCGCCGACAAAAGCGAATGCCAGCCCCGTAAGCAAGTAATGTCCAATCATTGGGTCACTCTCCACTCCCGGTTTCGGGTGAGGAAAGCTTGGCGGACACGATGACGCAGGTCAAACAGAATCTGCGCTAGAGTGTCGCAGTTACCCACAGTTTATTTCCGACACAATTGCGCCGTGTACGGAACATCCGCGGCGTCAACCGCTTATGTGGATAACGCCGCGTTCACCAAGGCAATGTCGTGCCATCATAGCTAACGAAGCAACCCGTCTTGTCGAGCCCGATTTTCGCGACTGTAGACGTAATACCCGCAACGCTCTGTTCCACCGTGATCGCCGCATTCGCTCCGCCCATGTCCGTCTGCACCCAGCCGGGATTCATCAGGATTACGGTGACGCCATCTTTCTGCAGCTCGAATGAGAGAATGCGCATCACCATGTTGAGCGCGGTCTTGCTCGATCTGTAGGCATAGATCATCAGCCAGCCGGGCGTGAGCGCGCCGATCGAGCCCATGCCGCTGGTGATATTCACGATCTTGCCCTTCGCGGCCTTGAGATTGTCTTTGAAGGCGAGCGCAACGCGTAAGGGCCCCTGCGTGTTGGTCTCGAACGTCTTGGTCCAGCCTTCATAGTCGACATCGTCGACGGCTTGATTGTGCGGACCCGCAATGCCGGCATTGTTGTAGAGAATGTCGATCGGCGCATTGCCGACCTCATCCTTGAGTGCGGCAACGCTCTTTACGGACGTCACGTCGAGCTTTGAGATGCGCAGCCGGCTCGCGCCCTTGAGGGCTTTCAGCGCCTTGGCCTTGGAGGGGTTGCGGCAGGCGGCGATCACGGTGTCGCCGGCTTCCAAATGATGGCGCGCGAGGCCGAAGCCAATGCCCCGGCTGGCACCGGTAATTAGAACAGTTGTCATAGATCTTCCTTCTGTTTTTCAAGCTCGTTTGGCGGTTTCTCGCCCGATGACCCGGGCGCTATTTCCCGCTATGGTGCGCACTAATTTTGCGCGCGGCCAACGGGGCCTTAAGTTCATGTCTTTGTGGGGAAAGATAGCCGGAGGCGCCGCCGAGGCGCTCGCGGGCGGGCCGCTCGGCGCGCTCGTCGGGGCTTTCCCGGGGCAGGCCGATCGTCCCGCGCGCAATCCGCTCCAAGCCGACGAACGGGTGCCGCGCGCGAAGCAAGGCGCTTTCATGATCGGCCTGATCGCGCTCTCAGCGAAGATGGCCAAGGCCGATGGCGTCGTCACGCCGGATGAGATTGCGGCGTTCCGCGACATCATCAAGGTGCCGCCGAGCGAGCTTAAGAATGTCGCCTTCGTGTTCGATCAGGCGCGCAAATCGGTCAGCGGCTTTGAGTCTTATGCCAGGCAGCTGGCACGATTGTTTAAGGACAATCCGCAGGTGCTTGAAGATTTGCTCGACGGGCTGTTTCACATCGCGCGCGCCGATGGCCTCATGCACGAAAACGAGATGATTTATCTTGAGGAGGTTGCGCGTATTTTCGGCTTCACCGAGGCCGATTTCGCCCCGATTAGAGCGCGCCATTCTTTCGCGCCCGAGTCGACGCCTTATCTGGTGCTGGGCGTCAAACCCGAATCGAGTGATGAGGAGATCAAGGCAGCTTATCGGCGGCTTGTGCGCGAGAACCACCCGGACGCAATGATGTCGCGCGGCGTGCCCGAGGAGTTCATTCATCTTGCGAATGACAAGCTCGCGGCAATCAACATCGCTTACGAAACGATTGAGAAAGCGCGCGGATTGACTTAGCTCATCTGTTTTCCTTCCCCCTTGTGGGGAGGGTTAGGGTGGGGGGTCAAACATCAACTATATGAAGGCGTGCGGTTGATTCCGCCACCCCCACCCGGACCGCTCCGCGTTCCGACCTCCCCACAAGGGGGAGGTGAGACAAACATGGCTGACTGACAAATATGGCCCCGCAGCACCTCTTGTTCGCGCTGGTGATCGACCTCGTTTGGGGTCTCAATTTCGTTGCCGCGCGAATTGGCGTCACCGAGATTCCGCCGCTGCTTCTCCTCACGCTGCGCTTCGGCCTGACAGCCGCCTTGCTGTTTCCGTTCATACGCTGGAAGCGCGGCCAGATGCGCAACATTTTCCTCGTCGGCTTCTTTGCCGGCATCGTGCAATTCGGGCTGTTCTTCGTCGGCACAGCGCTCTCCACGGCGTCGGTGGCGGCGACGCTTTCTCAGCTTCAGCTACCGATCGCGACCCTGCTATCGATCATCTTACTCAATGAACAAGTCGGCTGGAGGCGCTGGACGGGCATTGGCTTCGCGTTGATCGGTACGGCCGTATTGGGGTTCGATCCCATCATTCTCCACTACTGGATCGGTGCGCTTCTCGTCATCGGGGCGTGCTTTTCAACCGCGCTTGCGCAGATCATCATGAGGCGCATGCGACATGTCGGCGTCTTCGAGCTGCAGGGCTGGATCGCCGCGATCACCACGCCCGGGGTGTTGTTGCTCTCATTCCTGTTCGAGCGGCACGAATGGCACAAGCTTCCTGAGGCGCCGCTGCATCTCTGGGGCATCATTGCTTACATAACGCTGCTTGCAAACATATTCGGCCAGGGCGGCATGTTCTTTCTCTTGAAGCGCTATGATGTGTCGCTCGTCGTAACGCTCACGATCCTTGCGCAAGTGTTCGGTATCATATTCGGCGTCGTCTTGCTGCATGAGCCGATGACGTGGCGCACGGCGCTCGGCGCCGCGCTCATTTGCGTGGGCGTCATCATCATTGCCGCGCGCTTGGGCCGCTTGCGTGCGCAAGGCCTAACGCTTGCGGAACCCGAGGGCGTCATCATTGAGGCCCCCTTGAAGAGCGAGCCGCAAGGGAGCAAAGACTAAGCGATGAAAATCATCGAGCGGCCATCGCCAAATTTCAACGCGCGCCCGCCGGGCGCTGGCGTTGATCTCTTGCTGATGCACTACACCGATATGCGCACGGCGGAAGAAGCGCTGGTGCGATTGACCGATCCCGACGCGAAAGTTTCAAGCCACTATCTCGTCGATGAGAAAGGTGGTGTTCACCGTCTGGTCGCGGAAGAAAACCGCGCTTGGCATGCCGGCGTTGCCTATTGGGCGGGCGAGACCGACATCAATGGCTGCTCGATCGGAATCGAGGTTGCCAATCCCGGTCACACTTGCGGCTATGTTCCGTTTCCGGATGTGCAAGTCGCCGCGCTCGAAGAGCTATGCCTTGAAATTCTTGCGCGCCATCCGATACCGCCCTCGCGCGTGCTCGCGCATTCCGATGTCGCGCCGGGCCGCAAGAAGGACCCGGGCGAATTGTTTCCGTGGCAGCGGCTGGCCGCGCGCGGCATCGGTGTGTGGTTTCAGCGCAGGGTCGTCGCGCCGCCACATATGACGGAAGGCGATATCTCGCACTTGCTCGAGCGGCTCGAAGCGATCGGCTATCTTGGCGCACCCGCAACCGAGGAAGCCGCGCGCGATATCGTCACCGCGTTTCAACGTCATTGGGTGCCCGAGGCGATCGGTACATCCGATGAAGGCCGTCCGACGCCGAAAACCGTTTCCGCCGCATCCGAGATCGTCTCGGCCATGCGCCGCGCGAACATCGAATATCAGCGCGTCAATCCGGACGCGAAAAAGCACACGCGTGGCCACGGCGAACAAAGCGCGTGAGTTCTCCCTCTCCCTTGGGAGAGGGTCGGGGTGAGGGGACAAGAATGGTCGGCGGTCTCGGCGGCAATACGAAAATTGCAAGGCGCTTGCGACGCGATGCGACTGATGTCGAAGTCAAGCTTTGGAAACATCTGCGTAGCAGGCAATTAGAGGGCGCCAAATTTCGACGGCAAGTTTCGATCGACCGTTTCGTCGTCGATTTCTGTTGTCTTGAGGCAAAACTTGTCGTTGAGCTAGATGGCAGCCAACACGCGGATAATCCGGCAGACGCTGCGCGTACGCAGTCGCTTGAACAATTAGGCTTTCGCGTGCTTCGATTTTGGAATCACGAAGTGAACGAGAATTTGGACGGTGTGCTAGAGACTATTCGCCTCGCGCTCATATCGTCCCCTCACCCGGCCAGCTGAAGC
>JBAQHC010000577.1:0-1705 GCA_049288095.1 Alphaproteobacteria bacterium
CTCGACGAGAGCGACCAGGGTTTCGAATTCCTTGGCCAGGGCTTCGGCCTGTTCACTCGTCACCAGCCCCAGCATGGCCTCGGCGTATCCGCCCGCCAGCACCTCGGCCTTGGGGTCCATGACGGTCGGCGTGGTGGCTGAGGCGCTCGGCATCACGTCTCCTTGCCGCCGCGTTGGCGACGGATCTGGCCCAGCGATTCATCCACCAGGCGGGCGTGGTCGGCGTCTTTGAGGCTTTTTCCGATCACGCGTTCAGCCACGTCGGTGGCCAGGTCGGCGGCCGCGGCGTACAGGTCGCGCACGGCGGCCTCCTTGGCCTGGTCGATTTCTTCCTTGGCTTGGGTCATCGTCCGGCCCGCTTCGTCGCGCGCCGCCGAAAGCACCTGCTCCCGCGATTCGGCGGCTGCCTTGCGGCCGCGAGCGACCACCTCGGCGGCCTCGGCCTCGGCGGCCTCCAGGCGGGCCTGGTAGGCCTTCAAGAGCTCCTCGGACTGGGCCTCGCGCTCCTGGCTGCGGCGCAGGGCCTCGGCAATGGACTCCTCCCGGCGGCGGAGCTGCGCCAACAGCGGCTTCCAGGCGAACCGGCCGAGGACCGTCAGCAGCAGCACGAAGATAACCAGCGTGGCGATCGCCTGGCCCAGGTCGCCGAAGCTGGGGGTGGTCTGCTCCCCCTCGGCCGCCATCGCCGTGGAGGACCAGACGAGAATGGCCGCCGGGGCCAATCCCGCAAAAAAACCGCCGCTCATGGTCCGCCGCTGCGCCATAGCCGTTTCCCGGTGCGTCGAGGGGAGCCGGTGGATGTTAGAACACACCCAACAGACAGATCACCAGGGCGAACAACATGCCGCCCTCGATCATGGCAGCCGTAAGGATCATCGGGGCAAACATGGACCCGGAGGCCTCGGGTTGGCGGGCGATGGCCTCGACGCAGTGGCCGCCGATCCGAGCGATGCCGAGGCTTCCTCCGATGACCGCTCCCGCCGCGCCCAGGCAGGCCCCGACAATGGCCAGGCCTTTGCCGATCGGAACGCCGATACTGCCGCCTTCGGGATTGGCGGCGGACGAAGAGGAAGTCCCTTCCGCCGCTGCGGCCAATATCACGGGGGTAATCGCGGCGACAACGCATCCTATCGTGATCCATCGCAACGTCTTGCCACTCATAGTCTTCTCCTGTTGCGCTTTTGCAGGCGTCGGTGAGGCAGCATCTTACGGCAAACGTCTGGCTTCTTTCAACCGCGCTCCGTCGCCGAAACTACGGAGCGTAGGCGACTCGATTCAGCACCGGCCCTTGGTTCCTCGGCCCCGTGCGACGATTCGGCGTACAGGGCCAGGAATATCGCCGTCAGGAACGTGAAGATGTAGGCCTGGAGGCCGGCGACCAGAAGCTCCAGGATTTGCACGACCACGCTGGCGGCAATGCAGAAGGGACCCACGTAAAACACGTGCACCACCTGCGTCTGGAGCGCCTGAAGGATGAACATCATCAGCACCGTCAGCAGCACGTGGCCTGAAAGCATGTTGGCAAACAACCGGATCATCAACGCCGCACACTTGGCCAGCACCCCCACCAGCTCCAGCAAGGCCAGCGGCACCGCCAGGATCACCCCGGCCAGGCCCGGCACCGGAGGCGTCAGGGAGGCTATCCACAGCACCGGGGAGATCAACGCGCACAACCACATCGGGGCTTGATAGCGCTGGTGGAACA
>JBAQHC010000578.1:0-5781 GCA_049288095.1 Alphaproteobacteria bacterium
AGCTCGGGCCGCTCCATCATATTCTTAAAGGCGCGGCGGCGCCGTTCGCGCGCGGCCTCACCGAACTCGGCATCGCGATGCGCAACCGCCCGGCCGATGATCCGCAGGCGGCGCATGCGCTCCGCCCGCTCTTGCGCATAGGGCGCGAGGGACCAAGGACTCCAATCCCGGCCATCAAGAATATCGCGGACGATCCTGACGTCGCGGTAGGCGTTCGCGAGGCCCTGACCGATAACCGGATCGTTCCGGCCCGCCGCATCGCCGATCAATACGACGCCCTCCGTATAAGGTTGCTCCGTCCACGTATCATTGTTGGGATACACGAAGAGCTCCCCTGCAGCGTGGGCATTCGCCAGCACCTCCGAGTGCGGAACGCATTTCATCCGCAGGCCCCTCATAAACGTTTCCACTGCCTTGGGCCCCATCATTCGCTCGCGCGCATCAGGGGCCACGCAACTGTAAACGCGCACGCGTCCCCTGCCCTGCGGAAACATGGCTACCAAGAGATCGCCCTCCGTAGCGATGTAGGCCGTTTCATCGGGCCAGTCATAAGCGCCTTCCACCAGCAGGCCTGCTTGCCAGTTGTGCAGCGGATCTTCTTTCAGGGGAATGCCGACTTGCTTGCGCGTCTGGCCATGCCGGCCGTCGGCCGCGATCACAAGGCGAGGGTAAATGGTGTGAGTTGTCCCCTCATGCTCAAAACGCACGCGCGGCCGCGGTGCCGGCGAAACCTCGGTGTGGCGAACGCCGCGCAAAAACACAGTGCCAGCTGCAACTGCCGCCGCATCAAGCGCGTTGCAATGCTGTGGGTGGCCGATCGCTATGCCGCCCGGCACGCCGGGCAGCGCTGTGCTCACGTCCACACCTATTTGCTCGGCCACGGCAGGATCGATTTCCTCTGCGTAGTTGACGATGCGCTTGACGAAATGTGCGCCCGCCTTCGCAAGATCGTCGAATAGGCCGAGCGTCTGCGCCTCTGCAACACCCCAAGTCGATATGATCTCGCCGCGCACGACATCGCGATGCTCCTTTGTAATCTCAAGCATAAGGACCTTGAGGCCCCGGCGCGCCAGTACGGTCGCCATGGCGCCGCCCGCTATTCCCGCTCCGATCACCACGATGTCGGGATTATCCATGGTGCTCCTCCGCCAGCCTTCTTGTATCGTCGCCGACAATAACAGAAACGCGGGGACAAGATTGTGCCAAGCTTGCTGACGTCCGAAGACATTTTGTCGAATGTGCGAACGCTTGCTCCCGAGATCTCGGCGCGCGCTGGCGAAACAGCAAAGCTCCGCCAAATCCCACGCGATCTCGTTGAGAAGCTGCGCGTGGCGGGCGTGTTCCGCGTCATGTTCCCCAAATCCTGGGGCGGGCCGGAAATGCCTCTGCCGCAGCAAGTCGAGCTGTTCGACATTTTGGGTTATGCCGACCCTAGCGTTGCCTGGGCGACCAAGATCAACACCGACAGCGGCTATTTCGCGGCGTTTCTCGATGAGGATGCAGCGCGCGAGCTCTATCCCGACATCGACATGGCGACAGCGGGCCAGGCGCCCCCAAACGGGCGCGCGGTCAAAGCGCCGGGCGGCTATCGCGTGACCGGGCGTTGGGGCTTTGGCTCCGGTATCACGCATGCCGATGTGATCGTCGCCGGCTGCATGGTCGTTGAGGAGGAAGGCGCGGCTGCTCCCACACGCATGTTCAGCTCGATGCCCGGGATGATTTTCGTGCTCGCGCCGGCCAAGTCGTGGACCATTGAAGACACGTGGTACTCGAACGGCCTCGCAGGCACGGGAAGCCATCACTATCACACGAAGGATTTGTTCGTGCCGGAGCGCCACACATTCACGATGGCGGGCGCCGCGAAGCAACCGGGTCCGCTGTACGCCGATGGCGGCTCGGCGCGTGTGTTCGTTCCGATGGCAGGATTACCGCTCGGTCTCATGCGCCGCGTGATTGAAGAAGCTTGTAAACTTTCCGAGGAGCGCAAGATCACGCTGCCCGCGCCGCCGACCCTGATGAAAGAAATACCGCGCATTCGCTTTGCGATTGCGCGCGCGCAAATGCTTCATGGCGCAGCGCGCGCTTATGTCTATGACACGGTCGGTCAGCTATGGGATGAGCTGGTGAGCCGCGGACAGGCTTCTTTGACAACGCGACGCGAGGTCGGCATCGCGCGCATCCATGCGCACCGGACAGCCCGCGAGGTCGCGCAGCTCATGTTCGACACAGTCGGTGCGCCGGCGGTCTATCAAAACCTGCCATTCGGTTCGCTGCTCGCGGATTCCGTCATGATCAATCAGCATCTCGGCTTCAATGATGGCGTCATCGAGCGCCTTGGCGGCATGATGCTGGGCGGATCGCCCGACGGCGCCTTCGTTTAGAGCACGAGCGGTGTCACAGCTACAGAAACCGCCCGCCAGGCGCCGCCACGCTTGGCGAACACGCGCATGAATCTCTGGTCGATCTTTTTATCGCCGAGATCCAGCTGAAGCCGCCCGCGGCTGATCGCCGCCGCGCCGAAAACCATCACGGATTGCTCGCTGAATATCGCAGATCTTGCTGGTGGCGGATTGATCATCAGCGACGCCTTGGTGATCGGTTCGCCCGACGCTGTCAAACCGGAAAACTCATCCGCCAGGATATCCGCGAGTCGTGAGCGGTCATTACGGAGATATGCCTCGTTCCAAGCGCTATCGAGGCGCAGAATTTCTGCCTTGTCCTGGTCCGCCTGGATTGTCATGGGTTTCGCCTACCAAACCTATGACAGCCGCGCGGCGTATTCTTTAGCGAGAGACGCCTCCTGCGTTCGATCAAAAACCGTCGCAACACCATCGGCGGCGGCCGGCAGGCGATCAAGATGCATGTGCCAGCCGGAGAGAATGCTGGAAAGCTCCTGGCGTTCGCGCGGCGACAAAGCTCGATCCGGCCTCTCGCGTGCTCCTTCGAAAGCGAGCAGATTGCCGTCGGGGTCTGATACGACAAACCAACGCGTGCCCCAATGCGTGTTTACGGGCTCCACCGCCACATGCGCGCCTTTCGGCATGGACGCGTAGAACGCATCGACGTCGGCAACGCGGAAGTGAATGGTCGGACGCGCGCCATTGATGCCTCGTGTCTTTGCCTGGTCACCGAAATCATCGTGATCATTCGCAAGAACAAGCGTCTGCCCGCCCGGCAGAAGAAAGCTTGCGAGCCGCGATGTCTTGGTGTCGTCGTCGCGGCGCGCCCAACCAAGCACGGACGAGTAAAAATGCAGCGTCGATTCATAGTGACTCGGCTGGATGAACAAATGATCGAGCCGGTCACGCTTTGATTGCTCGCGTGGCCAAGTTTGCGTAAGACGCAGAAAGCAGGTGTCGCCGCGCGGCACTAAGAGAAAGCGGACGATTGAGTCTGTGGCATGGCCCTGCTCAGGCCACGTGTATTCGAGGAGATTAGGCGGCTCGTAGGCGCGTATGATTCCGTCCATTCGAAAGGGCGGCTCGCGAAAGCGCAGCCCATAGCGCCCGCCGACGCGCGGCTCAATTTCACAGTCAGCGAGCCAGTCGGCCACGCGTTCAGGCACGGTCAATGCAGCCCAGACTTTTTCTACAGGCTTCTCGATCAGGCGCTCGAAGCGCAGCTCGTAGAAATCGCCGATCATCGCCACCCTCCCGTCCATGTCAGCCGCCTCTGGTTTCGGTTGAAGGCAGGCCCGCGGCGGCAAGCATGGCGCGGTAGGGCTCAAAGAGGCTCTTCCAGCGTGTGCGGCGCGCCGCGTCCCATTGCATGCGCCGGCCATTCGCGGCGAACGGAATTGCGAGCAGGAACTCGTGCCAGGTGGCGACGGCCTCGGCCGGATCGCCCGGGTGGTCCTTCGGAAATTGCGTCGTCAGCGTGAGCCGGCAGCCGCTTCCGTCTGGCTCCAACTCGTACACGACACCGGGATGCTCGGGGTCAGGCGCATCCGTGCCCCAGGTGTAGGCAAGCACGCAGGGCGGCTCAAATATCTGAATCACGCCGGCAGCCTTCGAGCCGTCATCGCCGAAAGTTATGTTGTATTTGCCGCCGGCGCGGGGCTCGATCTCGGCCTTTCCCATCCAGTCGGCAACGCGTTCAGGCGTCACGAGAGCGGCCCAAACCTTTTCGACCGGGAAGTCAAGTCGGCGTACGAAGCGCAGAACCTTGCGGCCCTTGAGCGTAATTACGTGCCCATCAGGAGTCGTGTCATCCGCCACCGTCAGCTCTCCCGTTTCAAGTGCAAGTCGAGCGAGTCAAGGCGCTCGCACCAGAAGGCGCGATAGGGCGCGAGCCATTCGTCGAGTTCCGCGAGGCCATTTGGCCGGAGACGATAAAGGCGGCGCTGTCCGTCTCGGCGCGTGCCGACCAGACCCGCCTCCCTGAGCACGCGCAAATGCTTCGATACCCCAGGTTGGCTGATCGAAAGTGCGCTGACGATGTCTCCTGCGGGCCGCTCGCCCTCGCGCAGGAGATCGAGAATGCGTCGGCGGTTCGGCTCCGCGAGGATTTCAAAGACGGCGTTCATGCGTCTTCTTATGACTTAATAGTTATATAACTGTCAAGCGATATAAAAGCCTGTGCGCGAGGCTTTCCGCCAGTTTGCAAATGCGGGAGGCGCGGTCTAATAAGGCCGCGGTCTCTTCAGACGGGCGAGTCGCGCGGCCGTTCATCGCGCACCACCCGTCTCGGCGTCCGGCACATCTGTTTTCTCTTCCAGTGGTTGAGGGGCCGCCCTCCTGATGTTTTGGCAGCAGGCTGCGTTCTGGCTATTTGCGCTTTTGGCCGTCGTTTCCGGCTTGATGGTCGTTACCGCGCGCAATCCCGTGCACTCGGTCTTGTTTCTGATTTTCGCGTTCTTCAATTCCGCCGGACTGTTCGTGCTCATGGGCGCGGAATTTCTCGGCCTCATTCTCGTCGTCGTTTATGTCGGCGCGGTCGCCGTGTTGTTCCTCTTCGTCGTGATGATGCTCGACATTGACGTGACGGAGCTTCGGCGCGGCATCACACGCTATCTTCCGATAGGGCTGATGTTGGCGATTGTTCTTGGCGGAGAGTTTGCGATCATCATCGCGTCGTGGCGGGTTTCGCAGCACGCGGCCGCTGTTTCACCCACGCCCACGCCGGCACCGAACGCTATTAGCAACACGGTTGCGCTCGGCTCGGTCCTCTACACCGACTACGTTTACCTGTTCCAAGTCGCCGGTCTCATTCTGCTCGTTGCGATGATCGGCGCCATCGTGTTGACGCTCCGTCATCGTGAGGGCGTTAAGCGCCAGAGCGTCGCGCGCCAGGTTGGACGCCGAGCCGAGGAAGCCATCGCGCTCGTCAAGATCGAGCCAGGACAGGGGATTCACTGATGGCTGGTATCGGGCTGGGGCACTATCTCACAGTCGCGGCGATCCTCTTCACGATCGGCGTTTTCGGCATTTTCCTCAACCGCAAGAATGTCATCGTCATACTGATGTCGATCGAGCTCATGCTGCTCGCGGTCAACATCAATTTCGTCGCCTTCTCGGCGCACCTCCACGACCTGACCGGGCAAGTCTTCGCCTTCTTCGTGCTCACCGTCGCCGCCGCCGAAGCCGCCATTGGTCTCGCGATCCTCGTCGTTTATTTCCGCCGCCGCGGCACGATTGCGGTCGAAGATATTAATCGGATGAAGGGCTGATGCCGGATGACCGCGCGGAACACTCCTTTGTATCAACACACAGTCTGTCATTCCCCGGCTTGTCCGGGGAATCCAGACTCATTGAATTTCACGGGAGTCTGGATGGCCCGGAT
>JBAQHC010000579.1:0-28798 GCA_049288095.1 Alphaproteobacteria bacterium
GGTTTGATAAGCCGCCGCTCGAACGTTATCTAAAAATGCTCGGCGATTATGCGCGCTTCGACTTCGGCAAGAGCTTTTATCAAGAGCGCCCGGTCGTAAATATTATCGTCTCGAAGATGCCGGTGTCGATCTCGATCGGCTTATGGACGACGCTTCTCATCTATTTGATCTCCATACCGCTCGGCATCACCAAGGCGATAAAAGATGGCACCGCCTTCGACATTTGGACGAGTGCGGTCATCATTGTCGGCTATGCGGTGCCCGCCTTTCTATTCGCCGTGCTGCTCATCATTCTCTTCGCCGGCGGCTCGTACTGGCACATCTTTCCCCTTCGCGGGCTCGTCTCGGAGAATTGGGCGAGCTTCTCGTGGTTCCACAAGATGACCGATTACTTCTGGCACATCACATTGCCAATCATGGCCAATGTCATTGGTGGCTTCGCAAGCCTGACGATGCTGACCAAGAATTCCTTCCTTGATGAGATCAACAAGCTTTATGTGATGACGGCGCGCGCCAAGGGCCTGACCGAGCGGCGCGTGCTCATCGGCCACGTGTTCCGCAACGCGATGCTGATCGTGATCGCCGGCTTTCCGGCTGCCTTCATAGGCATCCTCTTCACCGGCGCGCTTCTCATCGAGATCATCTTCTCGCTCGATGGCATGGGCCTTCTAGGCTTCGATGCGATCCTCAACCGCGATTACCCAATCATGTTCGGGACGCTCTACATGTTCTCGCTGCTTGGTCTTGTCCTCAATCTCGTCAGCGACGTCACCTACACGCTAGTTGATCCGCGTATCGATTTCGAAAGGCGTGATGTATGAACGTCGCCGTCACCAAGCCTTTCCTGGGTCTCAAGCTTTCGCCGATCAGCAAGCGGCGGCTTGCCAATTTCCGTGCGAACAGGCGCGGCTTTTATGCGCTCTGGATCTTCATTGCGCTTCTCCTCGTTACGCTGCCGGCCGAGTTTATCGCCAACGACAAGCCGCTTCTGGTTAGCTATAAGGGCCATCTCTATGTGCCGGTGCTGGTCGACTATCCCGAATCGACTTTCGGCGGATTCCTCGCCGTCACCGATTACCGCTCGCCTTATATTCGCGATGAGATCAAGAAGAATGGCTGGATGGTCTGGCCGCTGATCGAATACAACTACCGCACGATCAATCGCGATCCGTCTTCGCCTGCGCCCTCACCGCCAAGCAAAGAGAATTGGTTCGGCACCGACAATCAATCGCGTGATGTGCTGGCGCGCGTGATCTACGGCTTCCGCGTTTCCGTGCTCTTCGGCCTCATCTTAACGATCATCTCGTCGGCCATCGGTGTCGCGGCCGGCGCCATTCAAGGCTATTTCGGCGGCTGGATCGATCTTACCTTCCAACGCTTCATCGAGATCTGGCGCGGCCTGCCGCAGCTTTACGTTCTTATCATCATCGCGAGCGTCATCCAGCCGAGCTTCTGGTCGCTGATCGGCATTCTGCTCCTGTTTCAATGGATGTCGCTGACGCAGCTTGTACGCGCCGAGTTCCTGCGCGCGCGCAATTTCGATTACATCCGCGCGGCGCGCGCCATGGGCATCAACAATCTCACCATCATGTGGCGCCACGTGCTGCCCAACGCCATGGTGGCAACGCTCACATTCCTGCCCTTTGTGCTGACGGGCTCCGTCACCGCACTGACGACGCTCGATTTTCTGGGCTTCGGCTTGCCGCCGGGCTCGGCCTCGCTCGGCGAACTCCTCAATCAGGGCCGCAGCAATCCGCAAGCGCCATGGCTGGGTCTCACCGGCTTTGCTGTGCTCGCGACCATGCTGACCGTAATGATCTTTATCGGCGAAGCCGTGCGCGACGCGTTTGATCCAAAGAAGACCGGCCTATGAGCGACCATTTGCTTTCGGTTCGCAATCTCTGCGTCAACTTCAAGACGCAGGAAGGCATTGTCGAGGCGGTCAAGAATGTCTCGTTCGACATTCGCCTAGGCGAAACCCTTGCGCTCGTCGGCGAGTCGGGCTCAGGCAAGTCGGCGACTGCGCTGTCGATCCCGCAACTCCTGCCATATCCGGTGGCGTCGCACCCCGCGGGTTCCGTGATGTTCGAGGGGCATGAGCTCGTAGGTGCACCACCGGAGCAACTGCGCAAGCTACGCGGCGACCGTATCTCGATGATCTTTCAGGAGCCGATGACCTCGCTCAATCCGCTCCACACCATCGAGAAGCAAGTGAACGAAGTGATGCTCGTGCATCACGGCCTCACCAAAGAGGCGGCGCGCGCAAAAACGCTGGAGCTCTTGCGCCTCGTCGGATTGAGAGACGCCGAAGCGCGCCTCAACGCCTATCCGCATCAGCTTTCGGGTGGCCAGCGCCAGCGCGTGATGATTGCCATGGCGCTCGCAAACGAGCCCGATCTTCTCATCGCCGACGAACCGACGACCGCCCTCGATGTGACGATCCAGGCGCAGATCCTGAAGCTGCTTAAGGACCTTCAGGCGCGCATGCATATGGCGCTCTTGTTGATCTCGCATGATTTGCAAGTGGTTGCGAAATTCGCCGACCGCGTTGCGGTGATGACGAATGGCGAGATCGTCGAGATGGGATCGGTGAAGGAGGTGCTCGGCAATCCGCAGCATCCTTACACCAGGCATCTGATTGCGGCAGAGCCGAAAGGCACGCCAATCAAGCCGGATCCTAATGCGGAGACGGTTGTCTCGGCCGAGCATGTGAAGGTCTATTTTCCGATTCAGCGGGGCTTTCTGCGCAAGACCGTTGATTACGTGCGCGCGGTCGATGATGTGTCGCTTCAGGTGAAGCGTGGCGACACAATTGGCATTGTCGGCGAATCGGGTTCCGGCAAGACGACGCTCGGCCTTGCGCTGCTAAGGCTCATCAAGAGCGAGGGCAACATCGTCTTCTTGGGCGAAAACGTTCAAGGCAAGACCTTTGAGCAACTGAGACCCATCCGCCGCAAGATGCAGATCGTGTTTCAGGATCCGTATGCATCGCTCAGCCCGCGCATGACGATCGGCGACATTGTGAGCGAAGGCTTGCGCTGGCATGAGCGCTCGATCCCGCCGGCGCAGATGCGCGAGACCGTTGCCAAGACGCTCGAGGAGATCGGCCTCAAGGCGGACATGATGGATCGCTTCCCGCATGAGTTCTCGGGTGGCCAACGCCAACGCATAGCGATCGCGCGCGCGATGGTGCTCAAACCCGATCTCCTTATTTTGGATGAGCCGACCTCGGCGCTCGATATGTCGGTGCAGGCGCAGATCGTCGATTTGCTACGCGAGCTTCAGACACGTCACAACATCGCCTACATATTCATCAGCCATAACCTCAAAGTCGTACGGGCGCTCAGCAACTATGTGATCGTTATGCGTTCCGGCAAAATCGTGGAGGAGGGGCTGACCGAGCGCATCTTCGATGCGCCGCGCGAGGAATACACGAAAGCGCTTATGGCCGCCGCGCTCGATATCGAGGTGATCACCGGCTCGCCAACCGTTCCCTCCAACAACAATGCCGAGCCGACGGCGCCGCTCGCCTCGCAAAGCTGACAGTGCGTTGTAGGATATAATTACACACTCTCGCACTGTCATCCTCGGGCTTGTCCTGAGGATCCAGGGACACGCGACAAGGGCCTTCTGGCTGCTCGGAACAGTCCGAGCATGACAAGTGAGAAGACCGGGAGGGGGATGCCATGTCCGATAGCGTCGATGCGAGCAAGCCCGGCGCAGGGCTGAATTTGTTCCACGTCAAAGTCTTTGCTCTTCTTGCGCTTGCGCTTCTTGCCGACAGCTACGACCTCCAGGCGACAAGCTTTGCCGCGCCAGTGCTTGCGAAAGTTTGGCACGTCAAGCCCTCTGCTTTCGCGCCGCTGTTCGGCGCCGGGCTGGCGGGCGCGTTTTTCGGCTCGGCACTGTTTGGGTGGCTCGGCGACCGGATCGGCCGAAAGCGCGCTATCATTGGGGCTTGCCTCGTTTACGGCGGATTCTCGCTCGTTTCCACGCTTGCGCGCGACCCAACTCAATTCGCCATTTTGCGCTTTTTGATGGGCCTTGGCTGTGGCGGCGCGTTGCCCAATGCCGTTGCTTTGGGCACGGAGCTTGCGCCGGCGAATCGCCGCGGTGCGTTGACCGCGCTCATCTTCGTTGCAATGCCGATCGGTGGCGCTGCACCCGGTTTTGTACGCTCGTTGCTGGTGCCGGACTTCGGTTGGCCGATCATCTTCATCATCGGCGGTGTGGCACCGATTGTGTTCGGTGCTTTGATCGCCTTGGCGTTGCCGGAATCGCCACAGTTTCTGGCACGTCACAAGGCTGTGCCGGATAAATCCTTGTCGGTGCCGACCTTCGGCAGGTTGCTCACCCGAGAGTTTATCGCCCCGACACTTCTCCTCTGGATCATGTTCACCGCGGCATTGCTCACGCTCTATCTCGTTTCCAATTGGCTGCCGACGATTTTGGAGCAGGTGCATGTTAGGCCGTCAGGCGTCGCAATCATCAATCTCCTCTACGCCACGGGTGGGGGGCTTGCAGGCATTGCCCTCAGTATCGTCATCGATCGCGTCGGCTTGCTCGCCGTCTCCGGGTTTTTCTTCCTCGGTATTGCCTCTGTCGTGCTCGTGGCCTTCTCCGAGTTTTCGGAAAGCGGGCTTGCCATCGTAATTTTCATCTGCGGGTTCGCGGTGACGGGCGTCCAATATGCGCTCAATGTCTCCGCCGGCTTGATTTATCCG
Source organism: Alphaproteobacteria bacterium (assembly GCA_049288095.1). Lineage (GTDB taxonomy): Bacteria > Pseudomonadota > Alphaproteobacteria > CAWBKL01 > CAWBKL01 > CAWBKL01. The sequence goes on from JBAQHC010000579.1 coordinate 4,725, forward strand.
CCCGAAATCAGGTCGAGCGGCGTAGGCGCGGCGCTTGGCGTTGGACGCATCGGCTCGGTGATCGGAGCCTTGTCTGGCGGATTGATCGTGGGGGATGCGCATGCCGCGCGCGATTTGTTTCTCTTGGGCGCGGCCTCCCTTGGAATCGGAGCAATCGCATCGCTCGTACTGGTGCGCCGGCACGATTTGCGCGCCGGCGCATCGCAATAAGAGCCGCATCCTTCGACAAGCTCAGGATGACGGAAACGGGTACCGTCATGGTGAGCCTGTCGAACCATGACCTATTCCGGCCAGTTGGGTTTCATGCCGTAGGGCGCTTGCGTCAGCACCGCCTCGACAAAGCGGATCTGCCCCTTCTCGATCTTGAACGACTCGCTGATCTCCCAAGTCCAGAGCAAGCCCCGTGACTGAACGGTTTTGCCCTCATACGTCACAGGCGGCGGCGGGCGGCCATCGTGATCGAAGAACGCGAAAACCGTAACGGCGCCATGCACGGGATCGACGACGAGGAAGCGCCGGTCGCGGATACGCGCAACCATGTTGTAAAGGCCAGACGCGAATTGACCCTTGCAGCCCATGGCGCCGACTTTCGCCATCGGCGAGTCCGCGGCCTGGCCGCCCATCGGCATCTTCATGTTCGTCGTCTGGGTGCCGTTCTCCAGCCGGTTGCAGTCATCCGTAAACGGATAGTCGCCCTTGCCGTCATTCTTCTGCAGGCCGGTGAAGTACTTGTTAGCGGTCTTGATGAGGTCTTCGCGCGACATGCGCTTTGCCTTCGGGATCACTTGGCTCCAAAGGGGATTGGGCTTGCCGATCTTCTCGAGATTGACCGCCGGCTGCGCGGTGACGCCTGAGCCCGCGCCACCTGACGGCCGCGCGACAATCGCTTCCACCTCTGTGATCTTCTTATCCGCAATCTTGAGCCTTAAGGCCATGATATCGAAACTGTCGCCTTCATGGATCGTGCCGTAGAACGCGACCTGGCCGGCTTCTGGATCGGCAAAGTAGTTCTTGTAGGTGCCAAGGCCCGTATTCGTTACCCAGATCGCTTCGCCGAGCGGAAGCTCTTGGCCATTCTCGGTGTAACGCACAGTGCCGGCAACGGGCAGCTTGGATGGGTCATGTGCCACCAACGCCGCGAGATATTTGTCGACGAAGCCTTTGAGGCACTTCGCATCGCAATCGGCCGCGTGCGCTGTGCCCGATAATGCGGTCACGGAAATCGCAGCAGCGGCGAAAGCACGCCGTGCCACACGTAAAGCTCTCATATTTTCCTCCCGTTTTCTTTGACGTAATCATACGGGACGCGCGTAAGGCAAGCTGCTTCAACGCGCGGCAAGCACATCCATGACATTGCCGTCCACAGGCTTTCGTTCGATATGCGCGCGGTGCCACAGCGCATAGAAGAGTAAGGTCCAGGTCGCGGCGCCAGCGCGCCAACCTTGTGTTGCATTCGCGAAGATGCGCTTCACCGCATCGGGATGGCAGTGTGCGGCTACCGCTTCATTCTTGGCCATGAGCTCGCCCAACGCACGCCCTCTGCCGGCGATCCAATGTTCGACCGGAACGGTGAAGCCTTGCTTAGGCGCCAGTGCTTGTGCCGCGGGCATGTGCTCAGCGACCCAGTTGCGCAGAAGCCACTTACCGAGCTTGCCGTGAATCTTTTGATCGTCGGCGAGCCCTAACGCAAACTCGGCGACTTCAGTATCGAGAAACGGTACGCGGCCTTCGATGCCGTGCGCCATCAAGCATCGATCGAGCTTGACGAGGAGATCGTTGGCGAGCCACTCCGCCATGTCGAGGCGCTGTGCCCGCTGCAACGGGCTGCCGTCGCTGAGCTGCGCTTCGACATCGGCAAGATCGCTGCGCCACCGCACGTTGTTGCGAATGAGGCCGGTCGCAAAGAAGCGGCCACGCTGCCACATCGGTTTCCTGAGCGGCCACGGCGCAATCGCCGAGCGATAGCGGCCATAACCGGCGAAAAGCTCGTCGCCGCCTTCGCCGGATAAGACGACGGTTACAGACTTGCGTGCCTCGCGCGCGAGCAGCCAAGTCGGAACGATCGCGTAATCGGCGACGGGATCGTCCATCGCTTTGGCGATCAGCGGAAGATATTGCCAGAAATCCTCTTCCGTGACCGCGACTTCAGTGTGGTCAGCGCCGACTGACTGCGCCGCGGCCTTTGCACGCTCTCGCTCGTCCGCTGCCCCGGTACCCGGGAAATAAGCGGTAAAGGCTTTCACCGGTACTTGCGTTGCGCGCACCATTGCGGTGAGCACGGCCGCTGAATCGATCCCGCCGGAAAGAAACAAGCCGAACGGCACATCGGAGCGTAAGTGTAGTTCGACCGACCGCGTGAAGATATCGTCGAATGTCTTGAGCGGATCTGCACTTGACCTCGCCGCTTGGATTGGGCGCTTCCAATAAGGCAGGCCCTCGCGGCGAATAACTTCGCCGTTCTTGATTGTCCATACGGCACCCGGCGGCAGACGCTCGATGCCGATGACCGGCGGATGGTCGCCCGACGGAAACTGGAGCTCGAACATCTTGATCGTCGCGAGCTTGTCCTCCGCACCAGGCACAAAGCCGGCCGCCACAAGTGCCGAAATTTCCGATGCGAAAGCCAGACCGAAATCGCCTTGAGCGATATAGAGCGGTTTGATGCCGAAAGGATCGCGCGCAAGCGTTAGCGTTTGGTACGCCGGATCATGCAGCGCAAAGGCATACATGCCGCGAAGCCGATTAACGAAGCCGGCATCGTCAGGATCATAGACATTGAGGATCGATTCGCAGTCGCTGCCGGTGTGATAGATGGCTGTATTGCCGAGCGATGCGCGTAATTGCAGATCATTGTAGATCTCGCCGTTGGCGACAAGCGATGTGCCGCCGCGCCCGAACAACGGTTGATGACCGCCTTCAAGATCAATGATCGCTAGGCGCCGATGGACAAGACCGGTATTTCCGCTGACGTGAAAACGCTCGCCATCAGGGCCGCGGTGCGCAAGCGCGGATGCGAGTTTTCGTAGCACCGCCATGTCCGGAGGCTGTCCATTGCGTGTCATCAAACCGGCAATGCCGCACATGGTCAGCCCGCAAAGCTAGGCGCGCGCGTCTTCGCCGGCGCAAGGAAGGATTGAAACAATTCGAGGTAGCGGCGGACGACGACATCCTCCGAATATTTCGTGCGCCAGATTTCGCGGGCGGCAACCGTGCAGCGCGCACGCAAGTCGGCATCGTCGATCATGCGCGTGAGCGCGGCCGCGAGCGCTGAGGGATCATCGACTGGAACGAGGAGCCCGCTTTTGCCATCTTCGATCAGCATGCTCGGCCCCTGCGAGCGCGCGGCAACCACTGGTCTCCTATGCGCAAAGGCTTCAAGCACGACATTGCCGAGTGGTTCATGCCGGCTCGGGCATACGAAGACATCACAGGCGGCGAAGAGCTTTGCGACATCGCGCCTCCAGCCTAGAAAATGCACGCGATCTTTGATGCCTTGCGCTTCTGCCAGAGCTAGGAGCTTGTCGTGCTCCGGCCCGGTTCCGGCGATCCACAAATGGGCGCGCGGTACGGCGCGAAATGCACGTAGGAGAACGTCAAACGCTTTGTTCTCATGCAGTCGGCCAAGCGCGAGCACGAGCGGCACATCCTCGGGCGTGTGATGTTGGGCGCGGGGCTCGGGCTCAGCTTCACTGCCGTCGACGAAGTTAGGCACATAATGCGCCCGTTCCGCAGGCCACCCCTTCGCCACCAGATAGTCGCGAATGTCTTCGGTATTGCCGATCAAGTGATCCGCCGAACGATAATATTTGAGGTCGTAATAGCCGCCCATGCGTGCGACATGAGCAAACTTACCTTTGGGCGCCGCGGCTGATGCGCGGCTCAGCCAGGTGAAGACGATATCAGGGCGAAACTTCGCGATTTCGCGCCGGAAGATGCCCGGAGTCTGGAAATCGAATATGCCGCCGAAAGGGGCCAATGCCGGTTCCAATCCCTCAGCTCTCAGAATCGCTTCGCGCTCGGGGAAGGGGCGAATGAGCACGTGCTGCTTAACTCCCGCGTGGTGCAACGCGAGAACGAGGCGCTCGAAGAAGGCCTCCGCTCCGCCCTGAGCGGCGCTTCCCAAGACTTGCATGACGCGCATGTCGCTTTTGATGCCCTCGATTGCTTCGCAAGCGCACACTAAACTGGACCCGCTAAGAAATGCGAATCGGCCCCGAATCAATCTCAGAATTACCCTGCCGGGCGTTGCGGTTGGGCCTAATCCTGCGTCGCAATCGGGCCAGCAACATCCTTAATCTCACTCCCTTGTGCCGAAAGGCAATGACGTGGGGGTTAGCGGTCACTATATTGGCGAATTCAGGCATTGCGCACGTGGCGCGGGGGCGGCTTTCCCTTGCAAACCATGACGGTTTAGGGGAGACATCGCGAAAGATGTCGTTGGGCCGCAAGGGGCGCGCTTCGCCGCGATGCGCGGCAGGCGGGTAGCGTCGGAAGGACTGAGCGGAGCGATGAGCGTCGATAGTGTCGAGGGGCGATCCGCCACGCCGAGCGTGGGGCGCTCGGGCATGCCGCCGACCGATATTTCCGATCCGGCCTATTTTCACAAAGTCGTCGATTGCCAATGGGCATGCCCCGCGCACACGCCGGTGCCCGAATATATCAGGCTGATTGCTGCCGGGCGCTATGACGATGCCTACATGGTCAATTGGCAGTCCAATGTGTTCCCGGGGATTTTGGGGCGTACATGCGATCGCCCATGCGAGCCGGCCTGCCGGCGCGGCCGTGTCGAGGAGTCGAAAGAACCCGTTGCGATTTGCCGATTGAAGCGCGTAGCGGCCGATAACAAAAGCAAGGCCGATGTTGCGGCGCGCATGCCGAAGCCCGCGCCTAAGAAGAATGGAAAGCGCATTGCTTTGATCGGCGCCGGGCCGGCTTCGCTGACCGTTGCGCGTGATCTTCTGCCGCTTGGCTATCACATCGTGCTTTACGATCAGGATCCATGGGCGGGCGGCATGATGCGCACGCAGATCCCGAAATTTCGTTTGCCTGATGCGGTGATCGACGAGGAGGTGGGTTACATCACCGAGCTTCAGCCGGAGTTGCGACTCGGCAAGCGTGTCGAGAGCCTTAAGGCCGTGCTCGCTGAAAGGTTTGACGCTGTGTTCGTCGGCTCGGGCGCGCCGCGTGGACGCGAGCTTGATATTCCAGGACGCAAGGAAGCGGCGAAGAACATTCACATCGGCATTGATTGGCTTTCGAGCGTTTCGTTCGGTCACACCACATCAATCGGCAAGCGCGTGATCGTGCTTGGCGGCGGAAACACGGCGATGGATTGCTGCCGCACTTCTCGGCGCTTAGGCGGCGAACATGTCGACGTCGTCGTGCGCTCGGGCTTCGATGAGATGAAGGCGAGCCCATGGGAAAAAGAAGACGCGATGCGCGAGGGCATCCCGATTCACAATTTCCTTGTGCCCAAGGAGTTCAAGCACGCCGGGGGCAAACTCACCGGCGTCGTGTTTGAGCATGTGAAAGCCGAGTACGATGCCAAGGGCCGGCGTAATCTCGTGCCATCGGGCGAACCCGACCAATTGTTCGAGTGCGATGACGTGCTTGTCGCGGTCGGTCAGGAAAACGCGTTTCCATGGGTCGAGCGAGATATTGGCATCGAGTTCGACAAATGGGGCATGCCGAAGGTCGATACCGTCACTTATCAATCGACGAACCCCAAGGTTTTTTTCGGCGGCGATGCGGCCTTCGGGCCGAAGAACATCATTTGGGCGGTCGCGCATGGCCATGAGGCGGCGATATCGATTGACCGGCTTTGTCACGCAGAGCCTGTGACGGATCGGCCGCCGCCGCTCGTCAATCTCATGTCCCAAAAAATGGGTATTCACGAGTGGAGCTATGACAACGACATTTCGCTCGCGCTCAGGCAGAAGATGCCGCATGTGCCGAATGAGATCGCGCTCAAGGACATAAAGAAGGAAGTCGAGTTCGGGTTCGATCGCGGGCTTGGCTGGAAGGAGGCGCGGCGCTGCCTCAATTGCGATGCCGAGACCGTGTTCGAACGCAAGCTCTGCATCGAGTGCGATGCGTGCGTCGATATCTGCCCGATGGATTGCATCTCCTTCACCGAGAATGACCAGGAACCCGAATTGCGCTTGCATTTGCACGCGCCGGCCCTCAACGAGACGCAAGACCTTTACCTCTCCGATGTACTCAAGACCGGCCGGGTGATGGTGAAGGACGAAGACCTTTGCCTGCATTGCGGCTTCTGTGCCGAGCGCTGCCCGACCGGCGCGTGGGACATGCAGAAATTCTTGTTTGAACCTGCAACAGCCAGCTCATGCCGCCGATAGAGAGCATCAACGACTTCGTTGCGAAGTTCGCCAACACCAACGGTTCGGGTTCGGCGAGCGCGAACGAAATGTTTGCGCGCTCGATTTTGCGCATGGGCGTGCCGGTAGCGACGCGCAACATCTTCCCGTCGAACATTCAGGGCTTGCCGACTTGGTATGAGGTGCGCATCTCCGGTGCTGGCTGGCTTGGCCGTCGCGGCGGATGCGACCTCATGGTCGCGATGAATCCGCAAACCTGGGACAAGGATGTCGCGGGGGTCGATCCGGGCGGTTATCTCTTTTACGATTCAACCAAGCCGATGCCGCCGGAGAAGTTTCGCGCGGATATTACCGTGCTCGGCGTGCCGCTCACCGAAATGTGCAACGCGGCTTACAAGGATCCGCGTCAGCGCCAGCTGTTCAAGAACATCACTTATGTCGGTGCGCTCGCTGCCTTGCTCGATATGGAGCTTGAGGTGATCGAGGCGGCGATCGCGGAGCAATTCAAGAAGCGCCAAGATCTTTACGAGGCGAACATCAAAGCGCTCCATATGGGCCGCGATTACGCGCGTGAACACCTTGCGGGCAAGTGCGAGCTTTCGGTGAAGCGAGCCAATGCCGTCGGCGACCGCATCTTCATCAGCGGCAATGACGCGGCGGCACTTGGCTGCGTCTATGGCGGCGCGACGGTGGCAGCATGGTATCCGATCACGCCGTCGACTTCGCTGGCTGAGGCTTTCGCCGCGCATTGCAAGAAGTTCCGCATTGATCCCGAAACCAAGAAGAACAAGTTCGCGATTATTCAGGCGGAAGACGAGCTTTCCGCAATCGGCACGGTGATCGGCGCGGGCTGGAACGGCGCGCGCGCATTCACTTGCACGGCGGGCCCGGGCATTTCATTGATGCAGGAGTTTCTGGGACTTGCCTATTACGCGGAAGTGCCGGCGGTTGTGTTCGACGTTCAGCGCGGCGGGCCTTCAACCGGCATGCCGACGCGCACGCAGCAATCCGATCTCCTGCTCGCGGCCTATGCCAGCCACGGCGATACAAAACATGTGATGCTGATTCCGGAGGATCCGGGCGAGGCTTTCGAGTTTGCCGCGATGGCGTTCGATCTCGCCGAGCGATTGCAGACGCCGATCTTCGTGATGAGCGACCTCGATATCGGCATGAATGATTGGCTGACCAAGCCGCTCGTTTGGGACGATGCGCGCAAATATGATCGCGGCAAGATCATGACCGCCGGGATGCTCGACGCCGGCGCGGATTTTGGCCGCTATGTCGATGTCGATGGCGACGCGATTCCCTATCGCACCTTGCCCGGCACGCACCCGACGAAGGGCGCGTATTTTACGCGTGGCTCATCGCATAATGCGCGTGCGCGCTACAGCGAAGAGGGCACGGACTACACCGACAATATGCAGCGCTTGCTGCGGAAGTTTGAGACGGCCAAAGGCCTCGTGCCGAAGCCGGTAAGGCGCGATGCTAAGGTGCCGACCAAGAATTGCGCGCTTTATTTCGGTTCGACGGCGGTTGCCCTTGGCGAGGCCATTGCGTCGCTTGAGAGGCAGGGTTTCCATTTGGATACGATGCGCATCCGAGCGTTTCCGTTCGCCGATGAGATTGTCGATTTTATCAATGCGCATGATCAGGTGTTTCTGATCGAGCAGAACCGCGATGCGCAGATGCGCACCTTAATCGCAGCCGAATGCGGCATCGACCCTGCGCGCATCAATTCAATCCTCCATTATGATGGCACGCCGATTACGGCGCGCTTCATCACAGCGGAAATTTCTTCGCGCCTGTCGGCTCTCGGGCGCGGCGTTTTGCAGAAGACCGCGTCATGACCTATCTCGCCAAGCCCAAGCTCCATCATCCGGCCCTCGGCCACAATGCGCTTGGGCTCACGCGCCGCGATTATGAGGGTTCGATCTCGACGCTGTGCGCGGGGTGCGGGCACGATTCAATTTCGGCCGCCATCATTCAATCGGTGTTTGAGCTCGATCTTGCGCCGCACCGGATCGCAAAGCTCTCCGGCATTGGCTGTTCATCCAAGACGCCGGACTACTTCGTCAGCCAAGCACACGGTTTTAATTCAGTTCACGGCCGAATGCCTTCAGTGCTCACCGGCGCAAATCTTGCCAACCGCGATCTCCTTTATCTCGGCGTATCGGGCGATGGCGATTCCGCTTCGATCGGAATCGGCCAATTCGTTCACGCGATCCGGCGCCAAGTAAATATGGTCTATGTCTGCGAGAACAACGGCGTTTACGGTCTGACCAAGGGCCAGTTCTCGGCAACGGCCGATCGGGGCTCGAAATCGAAATATGCCGGGCCCAACACCGATGAGCCGATTGATCTTGTCGGCCTTGCGCTGATTGCCGGGGCAACATTCGTCGCACGCAGCTTCTCGGGAGACAAGGAACAGCTCGTGCCGCTCATCAAGGCCGCGGTTCAGCATGAGGGCCCGGCCGTGATCGACGTCATCTCGCCTTGCGTTGCCTTCAATAACAACGAAGGCTCGACCAAGAGTTATGATTTCGTTCGCGCGCACAATACGGCGGTCAACAAACTCGATTTTATCGAGGAGCGCGAGGAAATCACGACGAGCTATGCGCCCGGCACGCTGCAGGAAGTTGAGCAGCATGACGGATCGGTCTTGCGCCTGCGGAAGCTGCGCGGGGATTACGATCCAACCAACCGCGTTGCGGCAATGAGTTACCTGCAGGAGCACCACGCCAAGGGCGAGATCGTCACGGGCCTTCTGTTTGTCGAGGCGTCGCCGCGTGACTTGCACACGAGCCTCAGTACAGTGAGGCGGCCGCTCAATTCACTTGGCGAAAAGGAGCTTTGCCCGGGCAACGCGGCGCTCGTCGCGCTCAACGAGAGCTATCGCTGAGGCTAATTCTCGGGCAGGTGCCGTCATTGCGAGCGTAGCGAAGCAATCCAAGTAACTGTACTGTGGGTCGCAGCGGCCACTTCGCGGCCTCGCGATGACGAAGTGGGCCAATGTCCGATATAGATATCAAGTTCGAGTGGTGGGAGCTTTTGCTCTATTCACCAATCGTCGGTTGGCCGGGTCTTCTTATTGGAGCCATTCTTGGTGCGCTCGCCTGGAAGCGGCGCAGAATCGCAAGTGGCGTCATCGGGGCGATCGCCGGCAATTTCGCCTGGGCCGCGGCAGCGATTTATCTGAAGTAGACGCGCCGGAAATGTCGCATCACCGCGCGAAACTTTTCCTGTTCGCAGCGGGCAATGTTATGAAGGCGCCCGAGCAACAATAAGGAGCGCCAATGCCCGAGCCTTTGCCCATCGAGGCGGTCGAATGGAAGCCGGAAATCGGCCTTAAATTCGAGGCGAGCGATGAGCTTGCGCCGCCCGTCGGCGTCATCGGCCAGCGCCGTGCGCTTGCCGCGCTTGATTTCGGTCTCGGTATCGAGGCCGAGGGCTACAATCTCTTTGTTATGGGCGATCAGGGCTCAGGCCGCCGCCGCCTGGTACGCGAGAAGCTCGACGAGATCGCCGCGAAGCGTCCTGCGCCTTACGACTGGTGCTATGTCAGCGACTTCGACGATGAAAGGTCGCCCAATGCGATCCGATTGCCGCGCGGGATTGGTGAGAAGTTTGGTGATCGCATGGCGCAATTCGTTGCGGATTTGCAGGAGTCGTTCAGAACTGCATTCCAAGGCGAGGAATATCGCAGGCTTACGCAGGTTATCGAGGAGGAGTTTCGCGAGCAGAATGAGCAGGCGCTGAATGAAGTCGATCAGAAGGCCAATGCGATGGGCCTCGCTATGGTCCGCCTGCCGACCGGCTTCACTTTCGCGCCAACCAAGGATGGACAGATCCTGCCGCCCGAAGCCTTTGGTCAACTACCCGAGGAGGAGCGAAACGCGATCGCCGCCAACGCGCGCAAGATGGAGACCGAACTTCAGCGCGCGATGCGTCAAGTGCCGACTTGGGCGTTCGCCGCGCGCGAGAAGGTACGCGCTCTCAATCAGCGAACTGCCGCTCTTACGCTCGATTTCCTGCTCGATAGTGTCAAGCGCGATTTCGCCGAAGTCGCCGAGATACAGGAATTCTTGGAAGACTTGCGCGAGGATGTGCTTGAAAACGCCGACCTTATCATTGGAGCGCTGGGCAGTCCTAGGGCGAGCTCTGTCGATGAGCTTGTTACCGGCCACCCGTTTTATCGGCGCTATCTTGTTAACTTGATCATCGACAATGGCGCTCTCTCTGGTGCGCCTGTCGTGTTCGAAGATGATCCGACGCTCGACCGTCTGCTCGGCACGATCGAGCACAGAGCCGAGATGGGCACGCTACAGACCGATCTGCACCTCATTCGTCCGGGTGCGCTCCACCGCGCCAATGGCGGCTATCTCGTTATCGATGCACGTAAGCTGCTCATCAGCCCGGCCTCCTGGGAGGCGCTCAAGCGCTCGGTCTTTGCGGGCGAAATTCGAATTCAAAGCGCAATGCAGGCGCTCGGTATCATATCGACCGTGTCGCTCGAGCCGGAACCCATCTCGCTCGATGTCAAGATCGTGCTGATCGGCGACCGCCGCATCTATTATCTCTTGAACGATGCCGACCCCGAGTTTGCTCAGCTGTTCAAGATCGCCGTCGACTGGGAAGATTCAATTAGGCTCGAAAATGGTGAGGCTGATCAATATGTGCAGCTCTTGGGCTCGATGGGGCGCGAAGCAAAGCTCAAGCCGTTTACGCGAAGCGCGCTCAGCCAGATCTTGCGCTATGCCGCGCGCGAAGCCGGCGATCGCGAGCGCTATACGATGCAGCTCACCAAGGTGCGCAGCCTGATGATCGAGGCCGGCCATCTGGCCAATGGGCGTGGCGCTCCGCGCGTTGACGAACAGGATGTCGCCTCCGCTCTTCGCGCGCAGATCGACCGGTTGGGCCGAATTCCGGAGCTTGTGCGCGAGACGATCGAGCAGGGCGTTATCGTCATCGAAACCGAAACTTCGGTTATCGGCCAGATCAACGGGCTTTCTGTCTCACAAATCGGCGCGTTGAGCTTCGGCCGGCCGAGCCGCATCACCGCGCGTGTCGGCCTTGGGCGCGGTGAGGTCGTTGATATCGAGCGCGAAGTCGAGATGGGTGGCCCGACGCACTCCAAAGGCGTGCTTATTCTTGCAAGTTATCTTAGGTCCGTGTTCGGTGCTGCGCGGCCTCTGTCGCTTCGCGCGAGCCTCGTATTCGAGCAGTCTTATGGTGGCATCGATGGTGACAGCGCCTCGACGGCGGAGACATGCGCGCTCGTTTCGGCGATCGGCGAAGTACCGATCGATCAGCATTTCGCGATCACCGGCTCGATCAATCAGCGCGGGCAAGTGCAAGCGATTGGCGGCGTCAACGAGAAGATCGAAGGCTATTTCGCGGTGTGCGAGGCGCGTGGCCTTAACGGCCGGCACGGCGTTATCATTCCGGCGAGCAACAAGCGCCATCTCGTGCTTGAGCCGAAGGTGGTTGAAGCAGTGCGTGCGGGCTATTTCAAAATTTTTGCGGTTTCGACTGTAGCTGAGGCGCTCGAGGTCTTGACCGGCATGAAAGCGGGTCTGCCCGATGCCAAGGGCTCTTATCCTGAGGATACGGTGTTCGGCAAAGTCGAGCGGCGTCTTCAGCACCTCGATGAGCTGAGGCGTGCATCGGAACCGCGCGGCGATGGAGGCTTCAAGTGACGCGCCGGATCGTTGTCGCGCTGGATGAGAGCCCCGCGAGCTATCAAGCGCTGCGCTCTGCCGTGCGCCTTGCGGCCGAAATGTCGGCCGAGATCCTTGCTCTCTTCATTGAGGAGACCGACCTCTTCTCGGTCGCCGCGATGCCCTACAGCTCGATCGTCTCGTTTGAGGCGGGCGATATTGCGCCGCTCGACGAGAACGTTCTTCGACGTAGCTTGCGCTTGCAGGCGCGCCGTCTGCGCGAGGATGTTGCGCGCATCGCTTCCGATTATCGCGTGAGTTGGCAATTTGAGGTAGCGCGCGGCCGCGTGTGCGAGGAGATACTCAAATACGCGGAGTCTAGCGAGATGCTGGCAATAGGCGCGTCGTCGCGGCTGCGCCAGCGTGCCCTCGGCGCCAATGTTGGCACCATCTTGAGGGAGGCGCGTTGCTCCGTGCTTGTGTTTCACGGACGCTCGCCTGCTGCGGCCCGCATCGTGGTGATGAGCGAAGCCGCGGCAGCGCGGCAAATCGGCGAGACGCTCGTCCGGATGATCGGCGCCCTGGGCTTTGAAGCCATCGAGCCCCAGTCGGCGCGCGATGCCTTCGACCGGCTCATGCGTTTGGCGCCGAGCCATGTCGTTACCGACCGTGCCTTGCTGGCAAAGATTGGCGTTGCGCCGCAGGAGCTCGTGAACGTGCTTGACCTCGAAGCGCTGATCCTCGCGAGCGAAGGAAACCCTTAACCTTGGCGCCGACGGGCGGCATTTGAGAAAAAACGCCGCTCCACCTTCACGCCAATCTTCACGCGCTTAAATGTTAAGGTAGACTGGTCTTGAACCCGCCCGCGAGCACCCTCATGGCTTCCGAACTCGTCCGCCTGCGCCGTGACCTCATCAGCCGGCCTTTCATGAAGCTTTACGCCAAGCTCGCGCCGCGCATGTCGGACACCGAACGGCAAGCGATCGAGGCAGGCACGACCTGGTTCGAGGCGCAGCTTTTCGCTGGCAAGCCCGATTGGAACTATTTGCGCTCACTGCCGCCGGCAAAGCTTTCGCCTGCCGAGAAGGCCTTCATGGATGGGCCGGTCGATGAGCTTTGTGCGATGCTCGACGATTGGCAGATCGAGTTCGAGCATCACGATCTGCCGGAGCATGTGTGGCAGTTCATCAAGAGCCAAGGCTTCCTCGGGATGATCATTCCCGAACAATATGGCGGCAAAGGCTTCTCCAATTTCGCACATTCCGAGGTGGTGAAGCGCATCTCGACGCGCAATGTCAGCGCGGCTGTGACCGTGATGGTGCCGAATTCGCTGGGACCCGGCGAGCTTCTCCTGAAATACGGCACCGAAGAGCAGAAGAACCAGTATCTGCCGAAGCTCGCGCGTGGTGAGGAAGTTCCCTGCTTTGCTTTGACGGGCGTTGAGTCTGGCTCCGATGCCGCGGATATGCACGATACTGGAATCGTATGCTACGGCGACTGGAACGGCGAGCGCGTGCTCGGCATGCGGCTGAATTGGGAAAAGCGCTACATCACGCTCGCGCCGGTCTCAACGCTTATGGGTCTCGCGTTCAAGCTTTACGACCCCGATAAATTGCTTGGCGGCGAAACCGATCTCGGCATCACGGTCGCGCTGATCCCGACGCATTTGCCGGGCGTCGATATCGGCCGGCGCCATTTCCCCGCGTATCTTGCGTTCCAGAACGGCCCCACACACGGCCACGATGTGTTCGTCCCACTCACGCAAATCTTGGGCGGCCAGGCGCAAATCGGCACGGGCTGGAAGATGCTGATGGGCGCGCTTGCTGCCGGACGCAGCATTTCATTGCCTTCGCTTTCGACCGCGGGCCTCCAACTTGCGGCACGCACGACTGGCGCTTACGGGCGCATCCGCAAGCAATTCAATCTGCCTGTCGGTGATTTCGAGCTTGTGCGCGAGGTCATCGCGCGCATCGCCGGCATGACTTATCTTGTCGACTCGGCACGCCGCCTGACGATGGTTGCGCTCGACAAAGGTGAGCATCCGGCCGTAATTTCCGCCATCCTTAAATATCACGCGACCGAGCGCATGCGCCGCGCCATCAATGACGCGATGGATGTGCATGGCGGCAAGGGCATTCAAGACGGGCCGAAGAATTATCTCGGCACTGTCTATCGCTCGATCCCAATCGGCATCACCGTCGAGGGCGCAAATATCTTAACGCGCGGCCTCATCATTTTCGGCCAAGGCGCGATCCGCTGTCACCCCTATCTCATGCGCGAGATGGCGGCCCTAGCGCTGCCCGATAAAGAGAAAGCGCTCGAAGAGTTTGATAAGGCGCTGTTCGGTCATCTCGGCTATCAGATCAGCAATGCCGCGCGCAGCTTCGTGCATAATTTGACCAACGGATTCTTCGCAGGCGTGCCGGAGGCGGGCAAGGCCACACGCTATTACCGCCAGCTCGCGCGGGTGAGCGCCTCGCTTGCCGTCGCTGCCGAAATCGCGCTTGTGGGCCTCGGCGGTTCACTCAAGCGGCGCGAAAGCATCTCGGCACGATTGGGCGACATTCTCGCCGAGCTTTATTTGCTCACTGGCGCGGTCAAGCGCTTCGAGGATGACGGCCAGCCCGCAGCCGACCAGCCGCTGCTCGATTGGGCTTTAGCCGAAAGCCTCTACACGATTGAAACGCGGCTCGATGAGGTGATCCGCAACTTTCCGGCGCCGTTCTGGGGCCTTCTCATGCGCGCACTGACGCTGCCACTCGGCCGCCGCAGGCGGCCGCCGAGCGACAAACTTAGTCACGATGCCGGGCAAACCATTATGGTGGATGGCGAAACCCGCGAGCGGCTTACGAGTGGTGTCTTCATCGGCACCGGAACCGCACTCTCGGCGCTCGATGCCGCATTCCGCGCAGTGCTCGCCACCAACGACCTTGAGCGCAGGCTTTCGAAGGAACGCGTGCGCGATATTGATCAGGCACTCGGGCGTGGCCTCATCAACACGGATGAGGCACGGCGGCTGCGCGATGCGCGCGCTCTCGTGCGCAAGGTCGTCGAGGTCGACGATTTCGACAAGAGCGAGATTACTGGGCTTGGCGACGCCGGCCCTCCATCCTACGCTAACGAATCGGAATTTCGACGCGCAGCTTCTTCATCGTGACACATCGTGCTTGAACGCTATGACGACGCGCGGGCTTGCGCCGAGGATGCGATTGCCCATGTTGGCAAGCGCATAGTGCTCGGCCTGCCGCTCGGACTCGGCAAAGCCAACCATCTCGCCAATGCCTTCTTCAATATCGCGAAGAAGGACTCCTCTATCGAGCTTGATATTTTCACCGCGCTGACGCTCGAAATTCCGCGTGCAGCGCCCGGGCTCGAGAGCCGGTTCCTTCAACCGATCCTCGACCGGTTGTTTCAAGGCTATGTCGAGCTCGAATATGCCAAGGCGCGCCGCAACAAGACGATGCCCGACAACATCGTTGTGCGCGAATTTTTCCTGCCGACAGGTACGCTGATCAATAATGACTATGCGCAACAGGAATACTTGAGCGCCAACTACACACACGCGACGCGGCGTGTCCTTGAATCCGGCATCAATGTGCTCGCACAATTAATCGCGGTTCGCGATGGACCGAATGGCCGGCGGATCAGCCTGGCCTCCAATCCCGATCTTGCCGTCGATGTCATTCCCGCAATGCACGCGCAAAAAGAGCGGCCAGTTGCAGTGCTCGGCGAGGTGAACGCGAATATGCCGTTCATGATGGGCGATGCCGAGGCCGAGCCCCGCTGGTTCGATGCCGTGCTCGATGGACCGCAGACTTCACTCTACGGCCTGCCGACAAGTCCGGTTACGCTCCAAGATCATGCCATCGGGTTACACGCTTCGACGCTCATCAAAGATGGGGGCACCTTGCAAATCGGCATCGGTTCGCTCGCCGACGCGATTTCTCATGCGCTGCTCGTGCGCCATAAGAACAACGCTGCGTGGGTGAGCGTGATCGGGACACTAAACAGTGCTTTCGCGCCTGGCCTTGTCGCGGCGACACTCGGCGACCGCGGTCCGTTCAAACAAGGGATTTATGCTTGCAGCGAAATGATTTCCGACGGACTTCTTGCGCTCTTGGAGCAAGGCATTGTCAGCCGTGAGGTGAGGGATGACGGCAAAGCGCAAGGCCGTACGATGGATGGTGGCTTCTTCCTCGGCTCGCGCGATTTCTATCGGCGCCTCAATGCGCTCGACGATGTGACGCGCGCAAAGATCAATATGACTTCGGTCGGCAAGGTGAATGCGCTCTATGGCGATGAGCTGCAGCGCCGCCGGCAGCGCATTCATGGCCGCTTCGTCAATTCGGTTATGGAGGTTTCGGGGCTGGGCGGTGCCGCTTCTGATGCGCTCGCCGATGGCCGCATCGTCAGCGGCGTTGGCGGGCAATTCAACTTTGTCGCCATGGCGCAAGAGCTTGAAGGCGCGCGATCGATCCTGCTCGTGCGCTCGACCAAGATGCTTGGCGGACGCCTTCATTCCAATTTCGTCTGGGAACGGCCGAACGAAACTATCCCGCGTCATCTCAAGGATATCGTGATTTCCGAGTACGGTATCGCCGATTTGCGTGGACAAACCGACAGCGAGACGGCAAAGCGTCTTATCGCGATTTGCGATTCGCGGTTTCAGGCACCGCTACTGGAGGCAGCAAAGAAGGCGCGCAAGATCGAAGCGAGCTATGAGATTCCGGGCCATCAACGCGAGAACACACCGGAAAAACTTTCAGCCGCGCTCGGCCCGGCACGCGCGCAAAATCTTTTGCCGCCGTTTCCGTTTGGCAGCGATCTCAACGAAACGGAAGTTGTGCTCGCTGAGACCTTGCGTCACCTCAAGGCGAACACGCAAACGCTGCAAGGCGTTGCACGGTTGGCGCGCGATGGATTGCGCGCCGGCAATCCGCCGCCAGAGGCTGAGCCCTATCTTGCGCGGCTTGGGCTGTGGGAGGCCGAGTCTTTCCGCGAGAAGGCACTGCGGCGCCTCGTCATCGCGGCACTGCGCGAGACGGGCGCGATCACGGGCTAAGCAGATTGAACAAACAGCCGGGCGCCACCATCTGATGTGGTGCAGCTTATGCCGCGAGCGGCCGAATTCACGCTCCGGCCGACGAATATTTTTCGGAGGGTGGTACTTGCGAGCGCGGGAAGGAATGCAAAATCAAGGGGATGCAAAGAGTCGGGGTCAAATTTCGAAAAACAAATAGCGCCGCTCCAAGGACCAGTTATTCACACTCGGGTTGCAAGAGCATCGGTCGTTTCGACATCCTGGCGAGCGTGTCGTGCGCCGACGAAGTAGTGAATTGCCGACCAGATATTCACCAGGCTCGTGATCACCAGCGCGTAGCGCAGCGCCTCCTCGTGAAAGCTTGGTGTTAAGGCGTCGCTGATCGCGCCGACAACCGTCGGGCCGAAACTCAAGCCAATAATGGTCTGAATGAATAGGAGCACCGAGGCTGCAACCGCGCGCATGCGTGGCGTTGCAAGTGCCTGGGTCATCGCCGCCGTGGGGCCGAAGTAGACCGAGTTGAAGATCGTCGCAATGATGAAGGCAGGAATGAACACGCTCAGATCATTCGAGAGATAACTTACGAGCTGAAACGGTACCATAACGAGAATCGAGATTCCCGGGATTCGGAGATACCAGCGAGGGTCTCCATGTCTCTGCGAAAGGAGATCGGCCAAATAGCCACCGAAAAACGTGCCGATCGCGGCGATGCCGTTGAATAGCGCGAGCCAGTTTCCTGCTTCGCCAGTGTTCATATGATGGCTGCGCATGAAGAAGCTGACGCCAAAGTTCGCTGCTCCGTAGTAGACGAAGGAGTGGAGCGCGGCGCCGAGGCTCAGCTGGCGAAATGAGCGTTTGTCCCACAAGTGCCGAATGACGTAGAGCACCGAGGGCGCGCGTTCTGTCGTTGTGCGTTTGGGCTCGCTTACGGTGAGAAACAGAAGCGCCGCGATCAGAAGACCTGGTGCGCCCGCCAGCACAAAGGTCCAACGCCAGCCGAGAAACACATTGGCCCATCCGCCACCGAATGAGCCGATCATCGCCCCGATCGGAATTGCAAGCGCGTAAATTGAAAGGGCGGTTGCGCGCCGCTCACGCGGGAAATAGTCGGCAATCAGTGCGTTGGAGGGCGGCGTGCCGCCGGCTTCGCCGATCGCTGTGCCGATGCGCGCTGCAAGAAGCGTCAGATAGCTTGTCGCGCCGCCGCAGACCGCGGTTGCGACGCTCCAGAGCGCGATGCTGATCGCAAGTACGTTGCGCCGGTTGGTGCGGTCGGCCAGCGCAGCGATCGGCAGGCCGAGCACCGAATAGAACAACGCGAAAGCAAGACCACCGAGGAGTCCGAGCTCGGTATTGCTGAGATGAAACTCATGGCGCAGCGGCTCGTTGAGGATAGAGAGAATGCCGCGGTCGACGGAGTTCGAGACATAGCCGAGAAACAGCACGCCGAGCACATAATTGGCTGTGCGCGGCGAAGGCGTTGGCGCGGTGGTCATGAAAGCTTTCTTCTTTAGGCGGTCGAGGCCGCCGTTTGGTTATTGGTGGCCGATCACTGGCTGCGTCGCATAGTGCTCGCCGAGCGCTTTGAGCTCATCGGCGGTAAGCTTGGTTTCGACAGCTTTGATGGGATCTTCAAGCTGCGCAAGCTTGGTGATGCCGACAATCGGCGCGGTGACCGCCGGCTGCGCGAGCAACCAGGCCAGCGCAATCTCAGCAGCATTCACACCGCGCTGCGCGGCGACGGAATTTACCGCGTCGATCACGCGTTCATCCGACGGACGGCTATAGGCATTACGCGCCATCGGCGATTTCGAGCGCACCGTGCCGGCTTGGCGCGAACCCGCGACGCGGCCGCCGGCAAGCGGGCTCCACGGAATAAGCCCGACGCCTTGATCGCGGCACAGCGGCACCATCTCGCGCTCTTCCTCACGGTAGAGCAGGTTGTAATGGTTCTGCATCGTGACGAAGCGCGCATAACCCTTCATATCCGCCGTGAACAGCATCTTTGCCAATTGCCAGGCCCACATGCTCGAAGCGCCGATGTAGCGGACTTTGCCTGCCTTCACGACATCGGTGAGCGCTTCCAGCGTTTCCTCGATCGGCGTTTCGCGGTCGAAGCGGTGAATTTGGTAAAGGTCGATATAGTCGGTGCCGAGCCGGCGCAGACTGTCGTCGACTGCGTGCATCACATGTTTGCGGGAGAGGCCTTTCTGGTTGATGTCGTCGCCCATGGCGCCGAACAGCTTGGTCGCGATCACGACCTTGTCGCGCGCAACGCCGAAGCCTTTGAGTGCGCGGCCTAGAATTTCCTCGCTTTGCCCGCGCGAATAGACGTCGGCCGTATCATAGAAATTGATGCCGGCATCGAGCGCTCGTTTGACGATCGCCTTGCTGTCATCTTCGCTGATCATCCAGTCCATGCCGCTGCCAAAGCTCATGCAGCCCAAGCAAATGCGCGAAACTTTGAGGCCCGTCGAGCCCATGTTGACGTATTGCATGACGATCTCCCTTTAGAGCCCGCACTTGTTGGTTTCTGTCCGATGATGTTAGCGGGCACGTATGGTTGCAGCAACCGCGCGGGGCTGCGCGCCGCGATATCAAGCCTGTTGAGTTTAGTTAGAGGAAGCGACGTTGCTATTCGTCGTCGTTGTCGTCTTGGCCGACCCAGCCTTGATCCACGATTTTTCCGTTCGCGGAGAGATCGACATAATAGCTGACCGCCGCAGCGCGCCCATGCTTCAGTGCATTCGGCCGTGGCCAGGCTTGAACGCGAAAACGGTCATCAGAGATCGGGCGCGCCTCAACAGCGTAGTCCGCGATTGCAGCGCGGTCGGTGGTGCCGAGTACAATGCCCGGATCGCTTGATCCGAATGGAATCGCGCTAAAGCCGCCGTGCCGGTTGAACGTTTCAAGCTCACCCTTGACCACAGTCTCAACTAGAGACTGTACGCGCGGTTGCTCTTCGATGGCTTGCCTATGCGCGCCGAGCAAGGGCAGTACCATCGCCGCGCCCATAGCCGCGGTGGTCGCCATAACACCAACAATGACCCAGCTCGTCCGCCCGATCATTTCTTGTCCCGCTTTGGGCCGTGAACCAAGTAACGTGCCGCGCGGCGCAAGGCGTGTGCCGAAATCCCGCAGGCGTAACTGACAAAAAATCGGTAGCGCGGACGCGCGAAGTTGGCGTAACTTTTGGCCAAGGGAACCAGGAGGAAGGGCAAGGATGAGCACCAACCAAGTCGAAGCGCGCCCGCGACGAGTGGCAATTCCTCAGCCTGAGCCCGGGCTTACGCCGGACGAGGTGGTTAAGCGCGCGGCCGCCATTAGGCCTTTGCTGCGCTCACAGCAGGATGAGTCCGACAAGCGTGGCTATTACTCGCCTGAGGCGCACGAGGCGATGAAGAAGGCTGGGCTCTATCGCGTGTGTCAGCCGAAAATGTGGGGTGGCTACGAGTTCGATTTTTCCACTCTGCTCCGGTGCAGCATCGAGATCTCGCGCGGCCAACCCGGCGCCGGCTGGTGCTACACGCTCGGGACTTCGCATGCCATCGTCGCGAGTTCCTATCTCTCGCCGCAGGCGCAAGCCGAAATCTTCACTGGCGACGGCGATTTCCGCGCGCCGCACAAGGCCATCCCCACGGGTAAGTTCGAGCGTGCCGACGGCGGCTATATCGTCAACGGAACGTGGACTTACTCCTCGGGCATTCCTTACGCCACGCATGCTTTCTGTGGTGCGACGATCGCCAGCAATGATGGCAGCCCGCCACGCTGGGGCCACTTCATCGTCGCGCGCGATAAGGTGACGATGCTGAATGACTGGGGCGGTGACTACAGCCTGGGCATGCAGTCTTCAGGCTCGAATAGCGTGAAGGTCGAGAATGTGTTCGTGCCTGACCGGCATTTCTTCTTCGACGACATGCTGTTCTCGTCGAAGAGCGACGGCAGCGGTACCTATGGCACCGAGCTGCATGGCAACCCGATGTATATCGCGGTCGTCGGCGGCATCTATCACGCCACATTCGGCGCGATCATGACGGGCACCGCGCGCGCCGCGCTTGACGAGTATGAAGACATCATGCGCAAGCGCACTGTGCCCAATACGCCGGTTCTTCGCATTAACGATCCCGAGTCGCAGCGCATTATCGGCAAAGCGATTCAGCTCACCGACTCCGCCGAGGCGCTGACGATTGCGTGCGGCAACCGCTACAAGGAGCAATGCGATCGTTGGGCGCGCGACAAAACGCCGATCAGCGCCGAGGATACGCTGAGGCTCTGGGGTATGGCGCAAGAAGCCTGCTTTATGGCCAATGAAGCAACGGAGATGTTGTTTAAGACCGCAGGGTCGAGCGCGACCAATCCGGGCCAGAAAATGGGCCGCTACTTCCGCGATATCCAGATGTACATCACGCATCCCTCCTCGCAAACGCGCATCCCATCGATGATCGCGCAGAATTATTTAGGGATCGGCAGCACGCCGTTCAGCGAGCGCGGTCAAACCGATCGCGGGCCCAAGAAGAGCTAGAGCTCGGTCGGATTTGATTGAATCAGTCTCATCCTTCGACAAGCTCAGGATGAGGTGTAGGTCTCTCGCCCTCATGGTGAGCCTGTCGAACCATGAGGACACAGGCATTTTCGTTTGAAACGATCATGTTCAAAGCTTCACCGCTCTGAGGCGCAAAGCGTTCGCGATCACCGAAACGGAAGAAAGGCTCATTGCCGCGGCCGCGATGATGGGTGAAAGCGTGATACCGAACGCCGGGTACAGCACGCCCGCGGCAAGCGGCACGCAAACCGCGTTGTAGCCGAACGCGAGCCAAAGGTTTTCGCGAATGTTGCCCATAATGGCGCGGCTCAAATTCCGTGCCCGGACGATGCCGTCAAGAGAGCCTTTGACGAGTGTGATGCCGGCGCTCTCGATCGCGACGTCCGTGCCTGTGCCCATGGCGATGCCGATATCGGCGCTGGCAAGCGCAGGCGCATCGTTGATGCCGTCGCCTGCCATCGCGACCACGTGACCTTCATCCTGGAGTGAGCGAATGATCTCGCTCTTTTGCTCCGGTAGAATCTCCGCCCTCACATCGTCGATACCAGCTGAGCGCGCGATCGCGTCGGCCGAAGCGCGATTATCGCCGGTTGCCATGACGAGTCTGAGGCCTTGTGCGCGTAGTGCCTTCAACGCTCCCGTTGTCGATGGCTTGATCGTATCGGCGACAGCGATCAGACCCACGCATTTGCCGTCGGCGGCGAGATACATGATCGTTTCGCCTTGAGTCCGGTGCGCTTGCGCGAGCTGCGCAATGTTATCGAGAGCGATGCCGAGATCGCGCATCAAGGCTTCGTTGCCGAGCGCGATATCGCTGTCGCCGATGCGCGCTTTGACGCCTTTGCCCGAGATTGCAGAGAAGCCTGCGATCTCCATGAGATTTAGTTGTCGCGTCTCAGCTGCGCGCAAGATAGCGCGGGCAATTGGATGCTCGCTGCCGCGCTCAACGCTGGCGGCGCGAGCAAGCACACGATCTTCACTCCAGCCTTGCGCGGGGATGATCGCGACGACTTGCGGCTTGCCTTCCGTGACCGTGCCGGTCTTGTCGAGCACGAGCGTGTCGGCCTTTTCCAAGAGCTCGAGCGCTTCCGCATTTTTCACCAGCACGCCGGCATGCGCGCCGCGGCCGATGCCAACCATGATCGACATCGGTGTCGCGAGGCCAAGTGCGCAAGGGCAGGCGATGATGAGCACGGAGACAGCAGCGATGAGGCCGTGCGCGATTCCCGGAGTGGGACCGAATGCCCACCACGCGAAGAACGCGATGAGGGCAACAGCGATCACGGCGGGTACGAAATATCCCGAAACCTTGTCGGCCAGCTTCTGAATCGGTGCGCGTGTGCGCTGCGCTTCGCGCACGGCAGCCACAATGCGCGCAAGCACGGTCTCGTTGCCGATGTGCTCGGCGCGCATCAGAAAGCTGCCCGATGTGTTGAGCGTACCGCCGATCACTTTGGCACCGGCCGATTTCTCAACCGGCATCGCTTCGCCGGTCACCAGCGCTTCATCGACGGCGCTTTCACCCTGGATCAGAACGCCGTCGATCGGGATTTTCGATCCAGGCCTTACGCGAAGCGCGTCGCCGACTTGCACAAGCGCGAGATCAACTTCCTCGTCCGTGCCGTCGGCTCTGACGCGCAGAGCGCGCTCAGGTGCGAGCTTCAAGAGCGCGCTGATCGCGGCGCCGGTGCCTGCACGCGCGCGCAATTCCAACACTTGGCCGAGCGCCACTAGAATGGTGATAACGGCCGCGGATTCGAAATAGAGTGGCACCATGCCGTCGGCACCGCGCGCTGCAGCGGGAAAGATCGATGGAACCAGGATCGCAACGGCGCTGTAGGCATAGGCGGCAACTACGCCGAGCGCGATCAGCGTGAACATATTCAAGTGGCCGGAGCGTACTGAGGCTGCGCCACGCGCTAAGAACGGGGCGCCGACCATGAGCGTTACTAGCGTTGCAAGCGCGAATTCAACCCAGTGAACGGCTTCACTCGACGCCAGGTGCTTGATCGGGCCGAAATGACCGCCCATATCGATAACGATGATCGGAATCGTCAGTAGGCTGCCGATCCAGAACCGACGCGTCATGTCTTTGAGTTCGAGGTTGCCTTCCGGTTCGGCGCCAGCATCGAGTGGCTCGAGCGCCATGCCGCAGATCGGACAGCTTCCCGGGCCGGTTTGGCGAATCTCCGGATGCATCGGGCAGGTGTAGATCGCGCCCGGGCGGGGCGGTTTCTCGGAGTTGGCGTGCACGTGAGGATCGTGGTGCGCATGCTGCGCGGCAGGATCGTGGTGGACAGCGGGTGTTTGATCTGCGCGGCTTAAATACTGCGCGGGATCGGCGCGGAACTTTTCAGCGCAGCGTGCACCGCAGAAGAAATAGGTTTTGCCGGCATGCTCGGCGCGATGCGGGGTGCTACTGGGATCAACCATCATCCCGCAGACGGGATCGCGCACCTTTTCCGCCATCGTTTCACGGGATTGAGCTTCCATAC
>JBAQHC010000580.1:0-2027 GCA_049288095.1 Alphaproteobacteria bacterium
GACCCCCGACCGCCGGAGCTCTTTGATGTTCGCTTCGGCCTCGGTGTGGGAGTTGTAGATCCCCACTAAAGCGTTATTCTCAGCCATCGTTTACTCCTTGTTATGGTTTTGTGTGACGCGCTCACGTCAGCGCTTTCGGCCGACGCAGTTGCAGCAGAGCGCAATATGACTACTTGACCCGGCCGCGGGGTCTGTTGGTTGTCAGAGCGTCCTTCATTTTGTCCACGGCCTTCTCCGCGGTTTCCTTCACCTTGCCCACCACCTGATCGAGCTTTCCCTTTCGCTTCAGGCGGTCGTTATCCGTCAGCACACCCGCTGCCTCTTTGATCCGCCCTTTGATCTGGTCGGTTTTTCCACTCATTGCCGCGCCTCCTTTCGTTCACGGAGACGACCGCCCGTGCGGTCGTCTCGTGTGGTTTTGCGGCGTCGTGCCGCGCGTTGCCTTAGCGCTTGGCCGTTTCAAGCCGCAGTTCGTCCTTGACCGCGCGCACGCCCTCGATCGAGCGCGCCAGCACGGCTGCATCCAGGCGCCGCGCCCCGGTGGGGACGCTCCCCGTTAGCCGCACGACCCCGTTCTTCACCGCCACACGGATGTCCTTGAAGTCAGCCTTCTCAAAGGCCTTCTTCACTTCGCTCTCGATATCCTCGTCGCGCACCTTCACCGCCGCTTCTTTCGCTCCCGTCATCACCTGCAAGTCGTTCACGACGCGTTTTACGCCGCTCACCCTGCGGGCATCGGCCGCGGCAGCGGCTTTCGCCTCCTGAGAGTGCACAACACCAAAGAGCGTGACGACCCCCGCCCGCGTCTCCACATTGATATCGAGCGCCGGCGTCCGGCTGTCGGTCAGCAAGGTCATCTTGGTTACCGAGGTGATCCATATATCGCTGGCAGAATCCCAAATTCTGAACTCCGTCCTGGACGGTTTCGGCGTGGGGTCATGCCAGATCTCCGCATCGGCCAGTGCGTCGGGGCTCTTGATCTCACTAGAGACCCGCTCCACGCCCGGCACCCAGGCCACCGTCTCGACGGCGCGCAGGTGAGCGCTCAAGGTCTTCGCCGTGCCCGACAGCAGCACCACGCCCTTGTTGACGGACTTTACCGAGATGCTGCTCTCCTTAAGAGAAGCATCGCCCCGTAACGCCTTCTCAACCCGCTGTTTCAGGGCGTCATCGGACAGCTGCACCGCCTTCTCGTGCGGTGGGGTAACGACCTGCAAGAGGTTGCGCACCTCGAGCACGCCGTCGATCTTTTTAGCGATGCTCTCCGCTTTCTCCTTCTCCTCGGCGGAGCGCACCTTGCCGTGCAAGGTAACCTTGCCGAGGATGGTGTCCACATGGATGGCCGTCCCGCTGACACCCTCCGTGGTTAGAAGGCTCAGCTTGGTCTTGGTGGTGATCCAAGCGTCCGGCGTGGCCGCCCCGACCGGTGCGGCCAATAAAACAGCCACGATCACTGCGAGCACACTGTACTTTATCCCATATGTTCCGTTCATCATTTCTCTCCTCTGCCTATCTGAGACTTTTTGGAAGACTTAAGTCCGCGGAATTGATTCGGATCGCGATCCTGCCTCGCGTCTATCTGTTCAAACCTCTTCTGTAACTCCAAGCTCAACGTCTTTTTCCTGCGCCCATAAGCAACGATCGATTGTGGACTGCTTGACCAGGTGTGCCCTTCGTCTGGACTGTAGAGTTTGACCCGCTGACCGTGGATCTCGATTTCTTTGATCATGTATTCTCCTGACCCTTCGTGAGGGTCCACGACACGACATGATTGTAGGTGTCGCAACCGGATGGCCGTACGACGCTCAGCACCCTTAGATTCGTCCCAACAGGAACAGGATCAGGACGATAATTAGTATCACCCCGACGATGCCCGAGGGACCGTAACCATAGGAGTGATAACCCCAGTTGGGCAAACCGCCAAACACGAGCAGAAGCAAGACGATCAACAATATCAGTCCCATAGTAAGTTACCTCCCGATTGATTCGATTTGACGGCCGGCCAATCTGGGAAAAAGCCTTTGTCT
>JBAQHC010000581.1:0-1995 GCA_049288095.1 Alphaproteobacteria bacterium
GCCGAGGGCAGGCCGGTGGATCTGCGCGAGGCGCTGTCTGGTCTGGACGAGACCGACACCGGCCTGGTCGTGCGCGCCGTTGTCCATGCCGCCGGGCACGGCGGCGCGGTCATCGCCGGAGCACCGCGGTGACGGTGAGGATCGTGCGGTCGCGCCATCCGTTGCAGGGCCACTGCTTGACGGTCCTGGGGCGGGTCTGCCGCCACGGCCGGCTGGAGTTGCTGCTGGTGCTGCCCGACGGCAGCAAGACCCTCGTTCCGGCGGCATGGACCGACCACAACGCCACTGACGGTGCAGTGGAACCGATTTCCGGTGGGTTGTCGGCGACGTTGGGGACGGTGGCGGATCTGCTGGCCGCGCGGGAGTTGGTTTCGGCGCTTGCCGCCCGGCGCGGTCGCGACACCGTGCAGGCTGCACGGCAGTCACCGTCCAAGGAGGACTCCCATGCAGCCCGCACAGCTCAGTCTGCTGCCGGACCAGGTACCGGCAGCACCCCCGCCATCGACACCGCAGCTCCCCGAAGCCCAGCTCGCGGCCGCGGTCACGCTGCTGGCCGGCCTGATCGCCAAGGCGGCGACCCCCAACCCGATCGGGACGCAGGTGAGTCGCGATGAGTGAATCCAAGGTCACCGCCTCGCATCTGCGGCGCACGGCGGCGATCTATGTCCGCCAATCCAGCCTCGCCCAGGTCGAACGCAACAGGGAATCGACTGCCCGCCAATACGATCTGGTGTCACGAGCCGAAACGCTCGGATGGCCGCGCGGCGCGGTGAGCGTGATCGACGAGGACCTGGGGGTGTCCGGCGCATCGACGGCGGGCCGGTCGGGCTTCGCGGAACTAGTCACCAAGGTCGGGCTGGGGCAGGTCGGGATCGTGTTGGCGTTGGAATGCTCGCGACTGGCCCGCAACAACGCCGACTGGTACCGGCTGCTGGACCTGGCCGGGATGACCGACACGCTGATCGCCGACGCCGACGGCGTCTACCATCCCGGATTGTTCAACGACCGGATGCTGCTGGGCATGAAAGGCACCATGTCCGAGGCCGAACTGCATATCCTGCGAGCCCGCCTCAACGGCGGCATCCGCAGCAAGGCCGCCCGCGGCGAGCTACGCTGCGGGCTGCCGGTCGGGCTGGTCTGGGGCGAAGCCGACGGGCAGATCCTCACCCACCCCGACGAAGCCGTCCGCGGGGTCATCGCCGCGATCTTCGAGCAGTTCCCGGTGCGCGGATCGGTGCGGGGGGTGTGGTTGTGGCTGCGTGACCAGGGCCTGAAGCTGCCGCTGAACAAGCACGGATACGTGTCGGCGTCCACCGAGATCGTGTGGGTCGACCCGACCTATCACGCGGTCCACACCATCCTCACCCACCCCGCCTACGCGGGCACCTACACCTTCGGCCGAACCGGCCAGGTCAAACAGGTCGGCGACGACGGGGTCCTGCGGGTCCGCCGCCGCGTGCTGCCCCGAACCGAGTGGGAGGTCTGTATCACCGACCATCACGAAGGATTCATCGACTGGAACACCTACCTCGACAACCAAACCCGCATCGGCGCCAACATCCGCCCCACGGTGCACCAGCCCGGCACCGGCGCAGTCCGGGAGGGCTGCGCCCTGCTGCAAGGACTGGCCACCTGCGGGGTCTGCGGGCGCAAGCTCGCCGTCTACTACGACGGCGAACACAAAGCCACCCCGGGCTACTACTGCACCGGCACCGGCCAGCTCGTCGAGGGCCGCGGCACCCGGCATCTGCGTATCGGTGGCGTCGCGATCGACACCGCGGTCACCACCGTGTTCCTGACCGCGCTGGCCCCCTCGGCAGCCCAGGCCTGCCTGGCCGCCGCCCAGCAACTCGAAGACGGCCACGACGCCGCCCTCGCCCAGTGGCGCCGCCAAGTCGAAACCGCCCGCTACGACGCGACCACGGCGCAGCGCCGCTACCAGGCCGTCGATCCGGAAAACCGGCTCGTCGCCCGCGGCCTGGAACAAGCCTGGGA
>JBAQHC010000582.1:0-2791 GCA_049288095.1 Alphaproteobacteria bacterium
GTGTAACGTTCCCCTTGCGGGGAGGCGGGAATGCGCAGCATTCCGGTGGGGGTTTGAGGCGATGGCCCCCACCCGGCGCGCACACGTTGCGCGCCGACCTCCCCGCAAGGGGGAGGTTGAAGGAACCACGCCAGAAGGTTGGCTATTCCTCGGCCGGAAGGTCCAAATTCAGGAGGTGATCCGAGCCGTCATCGCCCTCCTCGAGCGGATCGATCTCGGAGTCGTCCGCATCATCGGGGCTCGGGACCGTAAAGCCGGGTGGGACCCGCGCCGAGAGCAAGCCCGCAGCCTTCAGCTCCTCAAGCCCCGGCAGGTCCTTCACCTGCTCCAGGCCGAAATGCTCAAGGAACGCGTGTGAAGTGCCGTAGCACACCGGGCGCCCCGGCGTGCGGCGCCGGCCCCTCAGACGCACCCACCCGGTCTCCAACAGCACATCAAGCGTGCCCTTCGAGATCGAGACGCCCCTGATCTGCTCGATCTCCATCCGGGTGATCGGCTGGTGATAAGCAATGATCGCGAGGGTTTCGATGGCAGCGCGCGAAAGCTTTCGCGGCTCGACGCGCTCCTTCTCCATGAGGAAGGCCAAGTCGGGCGCGGTGCGGAATTGCCAGCGCCCGCCGATGCAAACGAGATTGACGCCCCGGCCCTCATAGATCTTGCTGAGCTCGGCCAAAAGGCCGGGCAGCTCAATGTCCGTGGGCAGACGATCCTTGAGCGTTGCTTCGTCCAAAGGCTCGCTGGCGGCAAACAACAGCGCCTCCAGCATGCGCAAAGCGAGCGGAAATTCGGTCTTGAGGCTCGTCACATTGCTTGCCCCTTCGCCCGCCTCGTCGCTGTCGAAAGCGCGCTCGAGCCGCGTGCGGATATCGGCGATTTTGCCTTCATTGCCCATTCTTGAAACCTAAGGTGCGGGTTCGATCAACATTATTCTGCCTGCGGCGTTTCGGGCGCGGGCGGCGGCACATCCGGCACAGCCCTGATCCGCGCGCGCAAATAGATCGGCGAAAACACGCCCTCTTGCCGGATTTCGGCATGACCGTCCTTGACCAGCTCAAGCGCCGCGGAGAGTGAGCTGGCGAGGAAAGTGCGCCTGTCATCGCCCAATGCCGGCGCGCGCTCCGGCAGGAACATATCGAGCGGGCTCCAATCCGGAATGCGGCCGAGCATGGCCTCAAGGCGATGACGCGCATCGTCGATCGCGTAAATCGGCCGCTTGCGGACTTCATAAGGTTTTTCGGCGATCTGATGGCTGCGCTGATCGCCATAGGCTTTGAGCAGATCAAACAGCGTGGTCGAAAACTCTTTGCGCTTAACGAGGCGAATGCCTTCTGGGCTCCCTCGCGCGAATACCTCACGCCCCAGCCGGTGGCGCGCCATAAGCCGCGCCGCCACATTGCGCATCGCCTCCAAGCGCTGCAATTGGAACGCAAGGCGCGCCGCCATCTCCTCGCCCGAAGGCTCGCCTTCAACGACCGGCGGCTCGGGCAACAAGAGGCGCGACTTCATGTAGGTCAGCCACGCCGCCATCACGAGATAATCGGCAGCGATTTCGAGACGCACCTTGCGCGCGGCCAAGATGAAATTGAGATACTGATCGGCGAGCGCGAGGATCGAGATTTTGCGCAGATCGACCTTTTGCGTGCGCGCAAGCACGAGCAAGAGATCGAGCGGCCCTTCGAAGCCATCGAGATCGAGGATCAGCGAGCCGTCGTCCTCAAGGCCGATTTGCGGGCCCGCAACCGTTAAGCTTTCGAGGCTCGTGGTGAACACTTCGCTCGTTGCGCCTTCGGTGTCGGCGGGCTTTTCACGCGCGCTCATATGAGCAACTCCTTGAGCCTTTGCTCGATTTGAGCGATTTTCACTTGGGTGCGCGGCCGCTTCAAGAGCTGAATGGCGGCATCGGCGCGCGCTTTGGACTTTCCGGCGAGTTTCGGAACAATTTTAGCGATCTCCTCCATATCGCCGAGCTTGCCATTGCAGTGAAGAATTACATCGATTCCCGCGCTTAGGGCACGCGATGCGCGGCTCGCCACCGTGCCTTGCAGTGCATTCATGTTGAGATCGTCCGTCATCAGAAGACCTTGAAAGCCGATCTCGCCGCGTATGATCTCTGAGATAACTTTCGGCGACAGCGTTGCCGGAAGATCGGGATCGATGGTTTCGAAAATCACATGCGCGCTCATGCCGAGCGCCTGGTCATTCAGCGCTTTGAACGGCGCGAAATCGGTGCGCGATAGCTCGGCACGTGGTGTGGAAACGCGCGGCAAAGCTTCGTGCGTGTCGAGCGTGGCCCGGCCATGCCCCGGCATGTGCTTGATCACCGGCAGCACGCCCGCCGCAAGAACGGTTTCGGCGACGGCGCGGCCAAGCGCCGCGACCTCGGCGGGATCCTCACCGAAAGCGCGGTCGCCGATGATGTCGTGCCCGCCCGGCACGGGCACATCGAGGCTCGGCACACAATCAACATTGATACCGAGCTCGGCAAGATCTTCGGCGATCAGCTGCGCGTTGAGGCGCGCCGCTTCGAGCCCGCGCGCGCGGTCGATCTCGTAGAGCTTGCCGAACGTGCGCATGGCCGGGCGCCTACGCCATTCCGGCGGCTTCAGGCGTTGAACGCGCCCACCCTCCTCATCG
Source organism: Alphaproteobacteria bacterium (assembly GCA_049288095.1). Classification (GTDB taxonomy): domain Bacteria; phylum Pseudomonadota; class Alphaproteobacteria; order CAWBKL01; family CAWBKL01; genus CAWBKL01. The sequence continues at coordinate 2,635 of JBAQHC010000582.1, forward strand.
ATCAGGACGGGCAGAGGATCGCGTGCGGTGAGTGCGCGCAGATCATCCGTGAGCTCGCGAACTTGCGCCCGCGATACGCAATTGCGCTGGAACAGGATGAAGCCCCACGGCTCGGCCGATTTGAAAAACGCGCGCTCATTCGCCGTGAGCTCAGCGC
>JBAQHC010000583.1:0-4482 GCA_049288095.1 Alphaproteobacteria bacterium
TGGGCCGTCAACGCGATGCGGCGTCAGGCGGCCTGATTTTTCGCGGGGTCAGCAGCTAATTTGCGTCGCCTCTCATGGTCCCTTCGAGACTCAGTTGATTGAGAAAATCTCAACACTCCTTAACAAGCCGTTAGCGAACGGGGCGGAGGGTGCACATGTCGTCGCCATCCGCCGCAGCTACGATTGCAATCGAGATGTCTGCCGGGCCATATCGCGCCCCCTGAGCCGGTTTAGCGCACTCACCTCATCCTTCGACAAGCTCAGGATGAGAGCGCACTCATAAACGCCCTCATGGTGAGCCCGTCGAACCATGAGACATAGCCAGGAATTGCAGCCGTGAAAGAACTCATCGCCATTTTCGTTTCCGTGTTTCTTGCCGAGCTGGGCGACAAGACTCAGCTCGCAACGGTGTTGTTTGCCGGCACAAGCGATCGCTCACCTTTTGCGATTTTCTGCGCGGCTGCCGGCGCACTTGTCCTCTCAACGGCAATTGCTGTCATTGTTGGGCAGGCCGCGCACGCCTATCTCAACGCGCTGCCGCTGAAATTGATTGCCGGTCTCGGCTTTGTTGCCATTGGCGGCTGGATGGTGTTCCAGCATTTCTACGGCGGAACGCCGTAAAGTTTCGCGCCGCGTCCCGATCAGCGCGCCATCACAACTCCGAGAGCCCTGGTTGTTTCGGGTTTCGAGCCCCACATATCTGGTTATAGACTCATCTCAAATGGTCAGTCCCCCACTGATCGTTTGAACCCGGGGCGCTCGGCCACCCTCCCCCTACATCTCCGGCTGGGCGCCCCTTTTTGCTTCCGGCTCATTTGCGGCTAACCTCGCTCGGGAACTCCCACCAGCGAAAAGAGGAGCCGTATGAAACCGAAAGTACCGCTCGAAGACCGCGTCGAAATCGAAGAGCTGATCGCGCGCTATGCCTGGACGCTCGATACCGGCGACTTCGAGGGCTATGCCGGCTGCTTCACCGAAGACGGCTGGATCGAGCATCCACCGCAAGGCCGCATGCATGGCCGTGCCGGCCTCAAGAAGCTCACCGACGAGCTTTGGTACAAGAAACCGAACCACTATCTCGGCCGTCAGCACAACATGACCCAAATCATGATGGCGCCCGAGAACGGCGATGTGCGCATCAAGTGTTTCTGGTCGATCCTCCAGCACAATGTGGAAACCTCCTTATGCGGAGTGTTCGGACTCGGCACCTGGAACACGCTCGCCCACAAATGCGATGACGGCGAATGGCGCCTCAAATCCGTCGGGGTCGACATTTGGCGGGGCGAAGGCGTGCCCTGGGTGGGCGATAAGCGGGTGTGGAAAAAGCACGCAACCGCATAAGGCGCGCATTAACCCGATTTTGGTCTTGAAACGCTAAAGCTCCCTGGCCACATGCAAAGCGGGCCTTAGGATATCGCGCGGGGTCTCCCATGCGAGTCCAAACAAAGGGGCCGGCAGTTATGGGGGAGCGCTATGGATGCCTTCACGATCTTCACTGTCGCGTTGTTTGTCCTTGCGTTCTTCCTGTTCACCTCGACCGTAAAATTCGTGCCGCAAGGCATGGAATTCACGGTCGAGCGGTTCGGCAAATACACGCGCACGCTCAAGCCGGGCCTCGCGATTCTGTTGCCGGTGATCGATCACATCGGCCGCCGCCTCTCAGTGATGGAGACGGTGCTCACCATCCCCTCGCAAGAGGTGATCACCAAAGACAACGCAACCGTCACCGCCGATGCAATTGCGTTTTATCAGGTGATCGATGCGCCGCGCGCAGCTTATGAAGTGCAGAATTTGCAGCAGGCGATCACCAATCTCGCGCTCACCAATTTGCGCACCGTCATCGGCTCAATGGAGCTTGATGAAGTGCTCGCCAAGCGCGACGACATCAATGCGCGCCTCCTGCGTGTCGTCGATGCCGCGACCGGCCCGTGGGGCGTGAAAGTCACGCGCGTCGAGATCAAACAGCTCGAGCCGCCGAAGGACATCACCGATGCGATGGCGCGGCAGATGAAAGCGGAGCGTGAGCGCCGCGCCGAAGTGCTTACCGCCGATGGCGAAAAGCAGGCGGCGATCTTGCGCGCGGAAGGCGCCAAGCAATCGGCGATCCTGCAAGCCGAGGGCCGCAAGGAAGCCGCCTTCCGCGATGCCGAAGCACGCGAGCGCCTCGCTGAAGCTGAAGCCAAAGCGACGCAATCGGTATCCGAGGCAATCCGCAGCGGCGATGTCAATGCGATCAATTATTTCGTCGCGCAGCGCTATATCGATGCGTTCAAATCGCTCGCCGAAGCCGAAAACCAGAAATTCGTGCTGTTGCCGATGGAAACCACCGGCATGCTCGGCTCGCTTGCCGGCATTGCCGAGATCGCACGCGAGGCGATAGGTGCACGTACGACGCCGCGGCCCGCACCGGCGCCACCGCGCCAAGGCGCCTGATGCCGCATCTCATCCTTCGACAAGCTCAGGATGAGGTAAACTGTGTAACCCTCATGGTGAGCCTGTCGAACCATGAGACGGTGTGTATGGTCGCTTTTGAACGCAAGGAGGCGTGGCGATGAATTTATTCACCACTCTCAGCCCTTGGCACTGGTGGGCGCTATCGATCCTGCTGCTGGCGCTCGAGCTTGTGGCGCCGACATCGTTCTTCTTGTGGCCCGCCGTCGCGGCAGCAATCATTGGCATCGTGCTTTGGTTCGCGCCGCATATCGGCGTGCTCGCGCAAGTTCTGGGCTTCCTCTTCCTCGCTGTCGGCGCAATCACGATTTGGCGTGCGGGCCCGTGGCGCAAGCGCCGGAAAAGTGGTGCGCCGCTCCTCAATGAACGCGTTGCGCAATATGTCGGGCGGCGAGCGACTGTGGTCGAAGCGTTCCGCAATGGGCGGGGCGAAGTCGAGATCGACGACACGCGCTGGCGTGCCGAGGCCACCGACGGCAGCGACATTGCCCAGGGCGCGCCCGTCACGATCCAATCGGTGGATGGCATTTTGCTGAAGGTTGCCGCCGCTCACTGAGCGCGCCGCCGCGTTAAGGAATTCGTCACGCTCTCAGTAGCGGCTGAGCGCAAACGGCACGATTTCACCGCCAATTAGGGTTTACCCACGACACTCACCCGGGCACCGGCGCGCGCCTCGCGGAGCCGGCCGGTTCGCGTTTGCGTCGCATGGGGCGGCATGTTTCAGATCATTGGCATCGTCGTCATCTTCGTTTGCGTGTTCGGCGGATTTCTGGCCGCCGGCGGCAAGCTCGAAGTGGTGCTCGAAGCCCTCCCCTACGAGGGCACTGAAATCGTCGGTGCCGCAGTCGGCTCATTCCTGCTCGGCAACAGCCTCGATACGATCAAGCTCGCTGCCGGCGGCATCGGCGGCATCTTCAAAGGTCCCAAATGGAAGGGAGGGGATTACCGCGATCTCTTGTGCCTTCTCTACGTGTTGACGCGCATGATGAAGACCAAAGGCATGATAGCCGTCGAGCAGCACATCGAAAACCCGACCGAGAGCTCGCTGTTCAAACACTATCCCAAAATTCTCCACGATCACTTCGCGACCTCTTTCATCTGCGACACGCTGCGCATGATGAGCCTCAATCTAGAAGACCCTCATCAGGTCGAAAGCGCGATGGAAAAGCTGATCGAAAAACATCACCATGAGCATTTGACGCCTTCGCACGCCATCCAATCCATGGCCGACGCCATGCCTGCGCTGGGCATCGTCGCCGCCGTGCTTGGCATCATCAAGACCATGTCGTCGATCAATGAGCCGCCCGCTGTGCTCGGCATTATGATTGGCTCGGCGCTCGTCGGCACATTTTTGGGCGTGTTTCTGTCTTACGGTTTCATTTCGCCGATCGCCGGGCGCATGGGCCAGATCGTCAATGAGGACGCGCAGTTTTATCTAATCATCCGCGACGTTCTGGTAGCTCACCTGCACGGCAATGCCGCGCAAGTCTCGGTCGAAATCGGTAGAGGCAATGTTCCGTCGTCGGTTCAGCCGAACTTCCTTGAGATGGAAGAAGCGATCAAAGACATCCCGCCCGAAGTCGGCGCTTAAAGATTCAAACACAAAGAACACAAAGAAAGCACAAAGGTCACAAAGGCGCGCGCATGTCCTTTGTGTCTTCCTTGTGCCCTTCGTGTTTCGGGCTGAGCCGGACGCGGGCCCTAGCGGCGCTTGAGCACAATTTCGAGGATCAGCATGGTGACGCCGACGGCGAGAACGCCGGAGCCGGTGCCGATGACGAACGACATGAAGAAGCCGCCCGGCGCCGCGAATGTCGTGAGCGTCGTAACGATGAGGCCAATGTAAAACGCAAAATCGCCGGGCTTCATGAGCGGCGCCACGCAAGAGCTGCGCCCGACTTCGCCTGTTTCATTCCGGCGCAGAACGAGAAAGGGCGCCGCGTGGGCGCCCTCTTCATCGGCTTCCAACACATCGTCACTTGCGTGCGGCGTGCAACTTAACGCAGTCCCTCCCCCTATGGGGGAGGTTAG